>CAIWTR010000449.1 GCA_903915615.1 uncultured Armatimonadota bacterium | reverse complement strand
TTTTCACGAATGGATGTGTGAAACAGCAGACTCTCCTGAAGCACGACGCCGATTTGGCGACGAAGGGACATCAGGTCGATGTCCCGTAAATCATGGCCATCAATGGTAATCTTGCCGCCAGTGACATCGTAGTGGCGGGACAACAAATTGATCATCGTCGTCTTGCCGCTTCCCGAGCCGCCAACAAAGGCAATCATTTCCCCGGGCTGGATGTCGAGTGAAATGCCCTTTAAGACAGGCTGCCCAGGTTCATACTCAAACCAGACATCGTCGTAGCGGATATTCCCCGTGATAACTGGCATGTCTGGGGCGCCATCCGCGCTGCTGACGGCCGGTGGCGTATCGAGCAGCTTGAAGATACGGTTCAGCCCCGTCTGTGCCCGTGCAAATTGGTCATTGAGCTGGATCAAACGAATGGTTGGGCCGTAGAGATAGACATTCACCAGAATCAAAAACGCGACCAGGTCACCCTGTAGCATCCCGCCGCTGATAACCCGCATCCCGCCGACGGCGAGAATAATCGCCGTCCCGATCGCAGTGATGAACTCAGCGCGGACCCACAGCCCGGTGCCGAGCCTTGACTGATTGATGTTCAGATTGAGGTTGTCACGGTTGAGCGACACATACTGCCGGACTTCCGAGCGCTCCTGTGCGTAGGATTTTACGACCTGAACGCCGGCTAGCTTTTCCTGGAGGTCGGAGTAGATCACGCCGCGTAGCTCGGAAATCTTGGTGGCATTGTCGTGTAGCGGCCGCCGTGAGAGCAGGAAGTTACCAACATAAATGGGGTAAACGGCCAGCGCGAGCAGAGCCAGCTGCCAGTCTTGGTAAAAGATCAACCCGATGACGCCAACCAGTGTTACGACATCGGAGATCACGGTGACAAACCCACCCGTGATCAGCTGGTTGACTGAGCCAACATCGTGGACGACCGTCGCCACAAGCTTGCCTGTCTGTGCCTTTTCGAAAAAGCCTTGCGACAGGGTTTGGAGATGCTCGTAGACACCGGAGCGGGTGTCGACGAGAAAGCGCTGGCCTGTGAGGTTGACGGCATAGCCGAGAGCAAAGCTGACAGCGGAGCCGATAAGCGCGATGATGAAGATGAGCGTGACCGCTCCCCCAAGTGTGTTGAATGGCTGGGGTAGAGCAAATGCCATCGACTTACCCGGATCCAGATAGTTGAAAATCTGGCGGATTACTTCCGGTGTTTGCAAGGAAATGATGGCGTTCGCAAGCGTCAGCACTGCGATCGAAACGAGTAACTTGCGGTAGGGCTGGAGTGCTTTCAGGAAGCGGGAAAATTGCTTCAGATGGAGTTAACCTTGCGCCGGGAGGGCATTAAATCGTATCACGTAGCCTATGGAACGAGAGAATGCGGAATCTGCATTCGGGTTTGTCTACGAGAAACAGTGTGACTGCTGTGGCCTGACGCTCTCAGAGCTGTCTCGGACTGGTCTGATGGGCTGCGAGCGCTGCTATGAAATCTTCTCTCTTGAGGTGGAGCTTGCGCTTGAAGCCGTGCAAAACAGGTCTGCGCTTCCAACCCGTCTTCCGTGGCCAACCCGCACCGGGATCGACCTCCCGCGTACCCGTCAACCGGGTGGGCCGCGGTAAACTGGAGTCATGGAAATCACTGTTGGAACCCGTGTGGTCGTCATCGACCGCGAGCAGCTGCCAGCCGATATCAAGTCTGGACTTTTCTATCCGCACTATTCCGGTTTGACAGGCGAGGTCCTTAAAGTCTACGGTCAGGAATGCGCGGTTCTTGTCGACCGTAAGGCATTGCCATCGGCTATTTATGAGCGTCATCAGCAAAACGAAAAGCAACAGCGCCAGCGCTGGCTGGATGGCCTAAGCGAGGATGCGCGTTCCAAGCTATCCGCTAAAGAAAAAGAGCTGGTTTTAAACTACGCGATTCTGGTGTCTTTGTCTGATTTGAGTGTCTCTGCGGATGGCGGTGAGTCCAGGATTCTGCGTGCGAGTGCAACAGACCTCGATGCGGCTGAGGAAGCGTTCCTCTCCGAGCGTGGGGATGCGGTTACAGAGTAGCTGTTCAGAGCACCGATAAACAAAAAGCACCCGTGAGGGTGCTTTTTACATTTACGCTTATATGCTGCGACTAGCGGATACGGTCGGCAACAGCACGGCGGAAGATCATGTCGGCAATCTCTGCACCCGTGACGTTGTAGGTGCCCGCTTCAATCCGCTCACGCAGACTTTCAACAATATCTTCACGCACATCGGACTCTTCCGAAAGACGCTCGGCAATCGCACGGCCTTCAGCCTGAAGCTCTACATTATTGTGCAACCCAGCTCCAAGGACATCATCGATGGGCTTTCCCAAGTCATGGGCACGTTGCATCTCAACTGCTGAAACACGCATTTTTTATCTTCCTTCCGTCGATGTAGTCCATTAGCAACCTTGATGCCGAACATCACTTTGGTGTTGATTTGACATCAAACTTTGTCACGGAGCCTTCTCCGGACAGGTCACAATACGTCTATCGTACCACTAACCGCCATCTGGGCGATGGGCCGGCAAAGGGTGCATGGTAGCATTCCTATAGGTAGATTTGATGGAACATTCCCCAGGTACTTCATTCGAAAAAGAGCGCGGCGTTCATGCAATTCAGGTGCGGGATGACTTGGCGCTAGCCACGTGCACCACACCGGACAAATGGCTGCTGCTGCTCAAAGCCCTCGCAGACAATGGCATCCCCGTCTTTCATCTCAAGCTCCACGATTCCTCGATCACCTTTATCGTGCGGTCTGAGTACGTCGACCGCGTCCTCGCAGTAAGCGATGCTGTTCCAGCCGTCACTGTCATCGAACCCAATGTTGCCTTTGTCTCGGTCGTCGCAGGCGCCATGCGGGATCTCTCCGGGATCATCGCTCGCATTTTTGATGCCCTTGTTGGCGCGGGTGTGCAAATTCTCCAAACTGGGGATGCGCACGATGCTGTTCACTGTCTAATCCGTGAGGAGTCTGTGGCAACGGCTGTTTCCGCGCTGCAGCACGAATTTGAGCTAGCTGCTGGGGGTGTGGCCTGATGCGAGTGATGGTGCAGAAGTTTGGCGGGACATCCGTGGCAACCGATGAGTCCCGGGCACTCGCCGCAGACCGTGTTGCCCAGGCCGTTGAAGCGGGTTGGAGTGTTGTCGTGGTCGTCAGTGCTATCGGACGCAAAGGCGCGCCGTATGCCACTGATACGCTGCTCGGTTTGTTAAATGGCGTTGATCCACAGGTAAGCCCCGCTCCACGGGAATCAGATCTCCTCCTCGCCTGCGGAGAAGTTATTTCGACCGTGATCTTCGCGCAGACGCTGCGTGCCCGTGGCTACGAAACCATTGCCCTCACCGGTGGCCAAGCGGGCATTATCACCGATTATGAATACACCAATGCCCGAATCCTTGAGATCCAACCTGCCTACTTGCTGCAGCAGCTGGGTACGGGACGCATCGTATTTGTCGCCGGCTTTCAAGGCGCTACGGAGCGCGGAGCGATCACAACTCTGGGCCGCGGCGGCTCTGACACAACCGCAAGCGCCTTGGGTGCAGCGGTCAAGCCTCACGTCGAGCATGTTGAGGTCGAAATCTACACCGATGTTGATGGCGTAAAGACTGCCGATCCCCGCATTGTGAAGGATGCACGTACCCTTGCTGTCGCATCCTATGCCGAAGTCTCCGAAATGGCGCACCAGGGGGCAAAGGTTGTTCATCCGAGGGCTGCCGAGATTGCGGAAATCCACGATGTTCCCCTCTGGGTAAAGTCGACATTTGAAGAGGCTCCCGGGACGCTTATCCGGCGAACAAACACATCGGAGGAGACAAGCCCACGTATTACAGGCGTAACCAGTACTGGAAAGCTTGTCTATCTGCGGTTTCCACTGCCGGATGTGAGTGATACTGACCGGGCAAAGATTGAGCGTGAAGTCTATCGTTTGCTGCGAAATGAGGAGATATCCATCCACCTTAGCAGCACTGGAAATGGCGCATTTGCCTTCGCCGTTGTACGTGAGCACCTTGGACGCGTCGCTGAGTTAATAGATGGCTTGGTCATTCCGGGTGAGCTTGGTCCTCGGACGCATCCTCCATACGGAGTCATCACCCTGCTTGGCATCGGCTCGAAGGGTCGCGGGATGAACGCTCAGCGGACCCTCCTTGCCGGCGCGAGCTCGCTGGTGGATATTCGGGTTGTCGAGGCAGATCTGGTTGAGAACTGCACGATGGTGAGTGTGATCGCAACGGGCATTGATGACATCCCGGGCATTTTCGTGAAGATGCTAGGTGTGTTGGATGAGCAAGGTGTTTGGCTCTATCAGACGGCCGACAGTGAGTTTTCGATGTCTGTATTAATACGTGAGGCGGACAGCGTGCGTGCAGTGCGGACGTTGCATGAAGCCTTTCATCTTGGGAACGCAGGTACCTGTGGATAAAGAAATGTTGGCGCGACTCAAGGACCAGGATGACATCGATGAGGAGGGTGCCCTCGAGGCAAAGCTCTTATCCGATGTGTCTTCGGCGAGGAGTGAGCCCTTTCCAGAGCCACCGAAAGTCGTGTTAGAGCGTCCGGTTGCGCCTGAGATGAAAATCCGGGGTGCGCGCGGAATGCAGATTTCTGTTTCGGAAGCCCGCTCGATGGGGGATGGCTGGAATATCGCATCCGCGCTGACGAGCTCACTGATTGCAGGCGTCCTTGTTGGGCTTGCGTTAGACAAGTGGGTTACGACAAAGTGGGCACCGGCAGGCTTGATTGTCGGCTTTGTGCTTGGGGTTGTTAGTGGATTTGCAAACTTGATCAAGCTGACGAATCGGCTGTCAGCTCGGGATGAAGCTGCAAAGCGTGCGGCGGATAGTGCGCGTGATGTCACGCCATCTAAGCAATGACACTGAATTCTGAGAGTGGCAATCCTGACCGGCCGGTAGCCATTACGACAGCCATCATCGGATTTGTCATTGTCAACATCCTGCTTGGTTACCGCTTGGGCTGGGCCGTCTGGCCATTTGTCACAGGCGTGGTTTTGGCGGAGTCACTCTGGGTTGGAAACAGCATAATCATCCGGAAATACCTGTCTCCGCAAAAAATCACCGAATCAAATGCACAAAAACGGGCATTGTCCGTTTTCGCTTTGGTAAAATACCCCTTGGTCGCGGTGTGCATTTGGACGTGTGTTCGTCTGGGTGATACACGCCAACTTATGTCCTTTGTCGCCGGGTATTTGCTCTTGCAGATCGTGGTGGTGGTGCGCATGGTTGGAAAATCTGCGACGCAGATTCGATAGAGGTTGATCACGGTGCCACAATCAGTACAAGCGAACAACTCGGATACATTCAAGGTCGGCATGCCCGTGCAGGTTGCACAGGGTGGTCACGATGCGCCTGCCGGTGAAACATCCGGGCATGCTGCAGAAGCCGGACATGCAGAAGGAACACATGCATCCGTAGGTCACGGTGGTGGCCATGCGGGGCCTGTTCGTCACGACAAGCTGGGTGAGCACGTTGCTGAGTGGTACTCAGTCATGGGTTTCCTCATTGCGTTGGCGATCATTGTCTTTGCTCGTGTTCGTATGGGCAAGCTCGATGTGCGTCGTCCGTCCAAGGGTCAGCTTCTGATTGAGCAGGCTGTGGCATCGATTACACACTTCTCGAAGGCATCCATTGGGCCTGGTGGTGAGCGCTTCGCGCCATTCGTCGGGGTGGTGTTTGCATTTGTGTTGTTTTCGAACCTCTGTGGTGTGCTCCCGATGTACTGGTTGCCGACTGGTGAGGGGATGGCCCCTGCGTGGTCATTTACGCCAGCGCCAACCGCTAATATTTCGGTCACCTTTGCGCTGGGTTTGATTGTCTTCGTGATGTTCAACTACGAGGGAATCAAGGCGAATGGTGTTATTGGTCACCTAAAGCACTTTGCGGGTCCGATGCCGGCGCTTGCGCCGCTGATTTTCCCGATTGAGTTGATCGGTGCGTTGGTTCGTCCTCTTTCGCTTGCGATGCGTTTGTTTGGCAACGTGTTTGGTGAAGAGACGGTTATCGCAGTTTTGATTTCGATGGCAGCTGTGCTGACATCGGGTATTGTGCCATTCCAGGCGCCTATGTTGGCGTTTGGAGTGTTTGGATCTATCGTTCAGGCGGGAGTCTTCGCGATTCTCACTTGTTCGTATATCGCTCTTTCCATCGGTGACCATGGAGATCATGGTCACGAGGGGCATGGAGAGCATGGCGCGGCACACGCGCACTAAACCAACAGGTTACGGATGCGGCGGTGTGACCGCCATTGTGGAGGAATAGCGAAATGTTGTATCTCGGTCTTCTCGCACTCGGTGTGGCTTTGGGTCTTCCGATTGCAGTTATCGGTGCTGGTCTTGGTCAGGGCAAAGCTGCCGCTGCTGCACTTGAGGGTGTTGCACGTCAGCCAGAGGCAGCCGGCAAGATTCAGACAATGATGATTATTGCGTTGGCTCTTATCGAGTCCCTCGTCATCTATGCGCTCCTGATGTTCTTTATGCTTCAGGGCAAGCTGCCTACGTTGACCGTTGCGGACCTCGCAGGCCTCAAGTAATCGAAATGCATCCGGTTGCGGCGTGCCGCCCGCAACCGGATGGTTCTCTGTAATGTCCGCTGTATGCGGGTATGAGCCATCTAAATAAACTATGGACGTTCTTAACAACCTCAATGTCGACCTGAAGCTTGTTCTGGTCAACATCATCGGCTTTGTCATTCTTTTAGTAGTGGCAAAGAAAATGGTGTTCGACCCGATCGGCAAAGTCGTCACCGAGCGTGATTCGGACATCAGCGGTCAATATGACCGTCTGGAGTCTGCACAGCGCGAGATGGAAGCGCTCAAGTCTGACTATGAAACCCGCTTGACTGCCATCGAGGCGGAAGCACGCGAGAAGATTCAGACTGCGATCAAGGAAGCTCAGGCTGCCCGAGATCAGATTCTTGCCGATGCGAATCAGAAGAGCCACGAGATTGTCTCTAAGGCAGAGGCTGAAGCAGAACGTGCCAAGGAGCAGGCGATGACTGAGCTGCGGATGCGTATTGTCGATATCGCTGTGGGGACAACCCGCCGCATTATCGGTGAAAGCCTCTCTGCGGACCGTCAGACAGCGCTTGTCGATGAATACATCGCGACCGGGATCGCGGAGGCGTAAGCAAACCTATGCAAGACACCTCTGTCGTCCGGCGCTATGCAGTCGCACTCTTAAACCATGCCAAGAAAGCGGGCACGGTGGATGCGGTGACTGCAGATATGAAGTCGCTCTCCGATGTGATCACGCAATCCGGGCAGTTGGCAGCATTTTTGAATCACCCGCTGATTGCTGGTGAGAAGAAGAAGGCGCTGGTTGACAAGGCTTTCGGCGGAATGGTTTCACCTACGGTGATGGACTTTGTCAAACTATTGGTTGACAAGGGCCGCATTAATACCCTCCGTTTAGTGATTGCTGAGTTCGTTGCCCTTGTACGTGAGTACAAGAACATCGCTGCAGCTGAAGTGGTGACGGCGGTACCGCTCACCGATGCGCAGCGAAAGGCACTCGAAGCTGTACTTGAAAAGCGAACCGGCAAAGACATTGAAATCCATGAAACTGTGGATGCATCCGTGATGGGCGGAGTCAGCGTCAGGATTGGTGACACCATTCTTGATGGCACAGTTCGCTCACAAATCGAACGGTTGCGCGAGCAGCTGATCAACACTACCGGCGCGCTCGTCGCGCAGTAAGTAACCAAGGAAGACACTACTGTGGCAGTAAGACCCGATGAAGTCGCCAGCATCCTTGAACAAGAGCTGGACAATTACCGCAAGGATGTCCCTGAAGAGGGCGTCGGCACCGTTCTACAAGTCGGTGACGGCGTAGCACGTATTTACGGACTCAGTGAAGTCGCCGTTTCGGAACTCCTCGAGTTCCCCGGTGGCGTCATGGGCGTTGCTTTGAACCTCGAAGCCGACAACGTTGGTGCTATCCTGCTCGGCAGCGATACCGGCATCCGCGAAGGTGACCTGGTCAAGCGAACTGGACGCATCATCGATGTGCCCGTTGGCGAAGGACTGGTCGGACGTGTTGTCGATACCCTTGGAAACCCATTGGATGATGGTGGTCCCATCGTTCCTGCTGGACGCCGCAACCTGGAAGTCAAAGCTCCTGGTGTTGTAGACCGCCAGCCAGTCAAGGAACCGATGTACACCGGTGTCAAGTCAATCGATGCAATGCTTGCAATCGGACGTGGACAGCGTGAGCTCATCATTGGTGACCGCCAAACTGGTAAGACCGCAATCGCACTCGATACGATCATCAACCAGAAGGGCAAAGATGTCTTCTGTTTCTATGTCGCTATCGGACAAAAGGCATCCACTGTACGCCAAGTCGTAGAGAGCCTTCGTGCAAACGGAGCGATGGAATACACAACCATCATTTCCGCACCGGCATCCTTCCCGGCATCCCTCCAGTACCTTGCACCTTATGCAGGCGCTGCGATGGCCGAGTACTTCATGGAAACCGGACGCCATGCACTGATCATCTTTGATGACCTTTCAAAGCAGGCAGTTGCATACCGC
>CAIWTR010000448.1 GCA_903915615.1 uncultured Armatimonadota bacterium | reverse complement strand
GCTGCGCAGCTGCTCTACCTTGATCGGTGGCGCCTCGGTCCACGGGTCGTTGCTCGGAGGCGAGACTCGAATCACAACATTTCGGCTGACAACATCTCCACCATTATCGACATCAACGCGTACGGAAACGTTGCCAGCCTTAAAACCACGATCAAGGCGGAGGATATTCCCCGATGCCTCGTAGGCGACGCCCGGACCTGAGACACGCCACTGATAGTGCATTGGGCCTTTGCCGTGCACATCTGCGCGGATGTAAGCGGGTGCCCGGCCATCCCACGATAATGGGGCAGCGAGCGTAACGGCTGGGTCTAGGATGGTGTTTCGTACGCTCAGCGGGATGTCCTGAACACGCTCACCGCTACTATTAATAGTACGCAAGCGAAGCGTCATCGCGGTGTTCGCAGAGATTCTGGGTGCAGAGAACGAGATTCGCTCCTGGTCGGTTGCGATGCGTCGCGACGTTCCACCGGAAACCAGCTCCCAATAGGCTTTGTCTGCATTTCCCAAGTTTGCCGCGAGCTGCACGGTAGCGCCTTCATCGATAGACCTTGGCATAGTAGAGACAGCTGGGGCGCTGTCACTGCGGACAAGCCTTCCGGTGAGACGAGGTGATGTCCCTTGCGTATCTGCATCCAGCGCAACCCACGCCGCGGTGCGGGCTACATTGGAAATCCGTACTTCATCGATGTCGCCATCAAAGTCATAGTTGCCATACCAACCACCAAGCCAAAGCCGTGACCCCTCGGCAATGGCGAGAGGGGCCCCCTTGCCCGTATTCGTTCCTTCAAGGCGTCCATCGATGTAAAGGCGCGTTTCGCCCTTTGTATACACGTGAGAGACATGCATCCACTCACCCAGCGGCGCTTTGGATGAACTCTTTACACCAGCATCGGAGAAGTAGCAATCCATATTGATGTGCGACGGGCTGCGGAACTGCATCACGACTTTGCCCTGCGCGGCTTCCTTGCCCCAGCCGACGATTGTTGAGTTAGGCTTGCGTACACGGACCCAGGCGCTTGTGGTGGATGACTGGCTCCCGGTGGGAAGTGCCTTGCCCGGCTGCAATTCACCAGCAAATCCACTCCCTTGGCGAAGACTTCCTCCAGGTCCGATCGCACCGCGGGTTGTTGTCGCACCCTCACTGCGAAGTGTCAGCGTGTTGACTTCATCGAGTGCCCGGTCCCCAAGATGAAGAACGCTTGAAAAACCATTTGATGCATCGAAGACGCTCGTAGCAGATTGACTAATTTTGCGTGACTTGCCCCATTTTACGGTGATGGACTGGCGGTCATCCCCACGGATGAGCGGAACACGCACCCAAATTGCGGCTCGCTTCGCTTGTGGATTCCATTCTTCAATGCTGGCTGGTAGCTGCACATTGGCATTGTTTTCAAAGGTGATATCGCTGCCATCGGGGTTTGCTTCTCCCCAAGGGAACTGGTCGCCATCGAAGCGGACGAGGAGAGGGTAGTCTTGAATAACCTGACCCGCAGTTAAGGGAAACCCGGCTTGGGTGGTTGTCAGGGTGATCCGGCCCACGTGCGTATCGGGTGCCGGAGTCACAACGGTTGCCCCAGTCGGATTCGCGAAGTGTGCGATAACGGCGATGAGCAAAGTGGATTTGAGACCAGGGTTCATGCGTTAGCACGTTACGCAAGCAAAGGTCGAATCCCTGCGTACGGATAGGGCATTATTGTCGAATGATGTTGATGAGTCCGATCATCAGGCTGATTCCGGCAGCCACAATTGCGAGTCGGAGGAGGATGCTCTTTCGAATCATCACGGTAAGCCCAGACTGACGCAGCGTCAAAACGGATTCCGCCATTTGGTAATCGATGCCGCAAACACGGCACATGTCACTAGATGACATCCCAGGACGAAGAATCCCGGCGCATAAATTACCGCAGAGCTTGCATGTCACGATGCGGACATCAAAGTGCCGGCCACAGTCACAGACATACTGAACCGGAGATTCGGTGGTGGTGAGCTTGATTGCCTTTCCACAAATGCAATCACTGTGAACGACCATGACATCACAATCATACTGGGAAACCGTTAAATAAACGCAAATGGGATGAGGTTGTTGCGTTACACCGATATAAGTATCTTCCGATCAGGTCGTGTAGGGTGACTAATCAACGCAGATGTGTCACATTTACCGATAAATGTGCCCGCAGTAAAAAGCGATGTGATCAGCTCTATTCGAAACGAGCAAGATTGGCAATGCCAAGACGCTCCCGGGGTTTCCTGCTCCGCGATGTCGCCATGGGGCACGTGTGGCTCGCTCTGATTAGAATCGGTTAGAACGCTCATCGGTGCCGTGTCCAGCGCTTTGTCGTCATCATTTGGCGAATAACCGGAAAAAATTCCAATATCCGCTGGAATCGAACAGCCTGTTTCCGGCAGGAAATCCAACCTTCGTGCCACAATAGGAAACTATGGATAATGCACGCTTCGGCAAGGCTTTTTTCGTGTCGCTGGCATCTCTCGCGATTGCTGGCGTTGCGCTGTTACCTGCGCAATCAACACCTCAGGGTAAGGTTCCAAATGCAAAGGGACCGGACTTCAATAAAGATATCCAGCCACTGCTGCGAGAGAAGTGTATGCCATGCCATGGCGATGTCCAGGCGGCTGGTGGACTGAAGCTCACGCAGCTCAAACTGGCGATGACTGGCGGGAACAGTGGCTCCCGTGGTCTGGTGCCACACGACCCGAACGCAAGTACTGTTATTCAGCGCGTGTCGACGACAAATGTTGACTTGGTGATGCCGCCAAACCGCAGTGGCAAGACGCCTTTGACGGGTGCACAGGTTGCGATGCTTCGTAGCTGGGTGCAATCGGGTCCATCGTGGCCGGATGCCGGAGCCGACACACCCGCTGGAGATACGCATTGGTCGCTGCAGCCGCTCCGCAAGCCCGCAGTGCCAACTGGGAAGGCGCCACATGTTCTTGACCGGTTCCTCGATGCAAAGCTGTCCGCAAAGGGGCTTGCGATGGGGCCGGCGACAGATCGTCTAACCCTTATCCGACGCGTGACGTTTGACCTGATTGGTCTGCCTCCAACAGCTGCTGAAATCAAAGCATTTGTGGGTGATAAAAAGCCTGGAGCGTATGAGCGTGTCGTTGATCGCTTACTCGCAAGCCCTCGGTATGGTGAGCGCTGGGCGCGGCACTGGCTGGATACCATCCACTACGCGGATTCCCACGGTGCTGAGCATGACATGGGCCGCAAGTACGCATGGCCATTCCGGGACTATGTGATTGACACATTCAACAAAGATGTCTCCTATTCACGGTTTGTCCGCGAGCAGCTCGCAGCCGATGTTCTGTTCCCAAATCGTCCAGACCTGACGCCCGCGATGGGGTATCTCAGTGCTGGTAACTTCGATCTGAGTGCCTACTACACCGCTCCAATCCCATTTGAGATTTTGGACCGGGATGACATGGTCAATCAGGCGATGTCAACATTTGTGAGTACCACTGCCAACTGCGCACGGTGCCACGACCATAAGTTCGATCCTATTCCTACGACCGACTACTGGTCGCTGCAGGCAGTGTTTGCGGGTGTGATCAAGGGTGATGTCACATACGAAGATCGTCCTGGACTTGCTGAGCAGCGCTC
>CAIWTR010000447.1 GCA_903915615.1 uncultured Armatimonadota bacterium | reverse complement strand
CGGGCTCGCGGCGCCACCGCAAACGTGGCAGAGCAAGATCGACCGAGGTCGCTCGGCTGCAAAGCCCAAGGCCAAAACCGTCATCTGGATCTTTCTCTGCGGAGGCGTCTCGCACCTCGAGAGCTTTGATGTCAAACCGGAGCTCAACAAGTACGCCGGCAAGTCCATCGATGAAACTCCTTATGCGGATGTCCTTGACCCGAAAAAAGTCGGCGCGAAAATCCAGTCTGGGAACCCAAACCATGGAAACCGCAAGGTAATCATGCCGCTGCAAACGGGCTATCAACGCTACGGGAAATGCGGTCTGGAAGTCGGAGATTGGTTCAAGGAAATCGGGACCTGCGCGGATGACCTGGCCGTTGTCCGCAGCCTCTGGACGGTTGACAATGACCACGGGGCGCAGCTGACATTTCAAACCGGCCGGCATGTGCGCGAAGGCGCCCACCCAACCATCGGGAGCTGGGCCTCCTACGGCCTTGGGACGCTGAATGAAAACCTCCCGGAATTTGTCGTTTTGGGAACTCCTACAGGCGACTGCTGCGGCGGTGCCTGGACACATGGCGCCAGCTACCTTGGGCCTGAATACGCAGGTGTCCGCCTCTCGACCGACCCGAAAAAGCCGTTGCCATACCTTGCGCCTGCGGACTCGATGACCGCCGATGAGCAAAAGGAAAACTTTAGTCTGCTTGGTCGCCTCAACCGCATCAGCGGGATTGACTACCCCGGCGATAAAGACCTCCGCGCACGCATTAAGGCGTATGAACTGGCCTTCCAGATGCAAACATCCATCCCCGAAACCCTTGGCTTTGATAAAGAGTCCGCGGAGACAAAGGCGCTGTACGGGATGGACCAAAACCACACTCGTGAGTTTGGGCAGATGTGTCTTGCGGCGCGCCGGATGGCGGAGCGTGGCGTGCGCTTTATCCAGATTTTTCATGGCGGTGGTGGGGGCGGTGCCTGGGATGCGCATAGTGCCATCAAGCAAAACCATACCGACCTCGCCGCGCAGGTCGACAAACCGATTGCAGGGCTGCTCAAAGACCTGAAGCGCCGCGGGATGCTGGATGACACTCTGGTCGTCTTTGGTACTGAGTTTGGCCGCTCACCCGGGGCGCAGGACAGCGGACGCGATCATCATCCGGAAGGCTTCTGCGCCTGGCTGGCCGGTGGCGGAATAAAGGGCGGTGTGCAGCACGGCGCCACGGATGCGCTTGGCTTCCACGCGATCGAGAACCCGCACTACATTACGGATATCCACGCAACCGTGATGCACCAGCTTGGGCTGGATTCACATCAGCTTGAGATCCCCGGGCGTAAACGCCTGGCGCTGGATCACGGAATGCCGATTATGGACATCATCGCCTGATGTCGGATTTGCCCGCCGATGAAGGTACATCGTCAACCGGACTCGCACTAGTCACGCTGGTTGTGCGGGACTACGATGAAGCCATCGCGTGGTTTACAAAATGCCTGCGTTTTACACTTCTGGAAGACACGCCCCTCGGCGACGGAAAGCGGTGGGTCCGGATCGCAAACCCGGGAAACGGCGCCGCATTGCTGCTCGCAAAGGCAGCCGGCACTGCGCAAATCGCAGCGATTGGCAATCAAACCGGTGGCCGGGTTGGCTTCTTTCTGACCGTGACTGATTTCGGTGAAATGTTCTCGCACATGCAGCGTAATGGGGTTGTGTTCGAGGGCGAGCCGCGGTCGGAGCCGTATGGGCAAGTGATCGTCTTTCAGGATCTCTATGGCAATCGCTGGGACCTGCTTGGTCCTATGCCGAATGCTGACACCCGCCACTAAGCCTGCTTCGGGTAATGTGAAGATCTATGCCAGCAACGAAACCTAAAGCCGAACGCATCGCCATTG
>CAIWTR010000446.1 GCA_903915615.1 uncultured Armatimonadota bacterium | reverse complement strand
GTTAGAACACTATAAGCGCTTGACGTTTGTGCCCGCCGGTGGGATTAGGGCATCCAATGTTGCCGAACTACATGGGGTGCTGGGAACCGAATACATCCACGCAGGACCACGAAGTGTAAAACATGGACCAGCCACGCAGTGGGGAAATGTTGATTACGGAACCCATACGGTGCTCGACAGCGATGCGCTCAAAAGTCTTGTAAACGTCTGCCGCGAGCTATGATCTTAAAGTCGAGCCTGGCTGGTCAAAGTAAAGCTCGTAAGTCTCTTCTCAGACCACCCGGAGTTCGTTGACTTCCTTCTGCATGTCTACCGGATTGCGGAAGATCCCACTTTTAGCAAGTGCTTAGACATCACTATGCTCGGCTTAGAAAAAGAAGAAAAACAAACCCCTAGACCACCCGGAGCTCGTTGACTTCCTTCTGCATATCGACCAGCTTGCGGAAAATCCCATCTTCCTTGGCCAAAAGCTCATCGTGGGTGCCAACCTCGGCGATCTTGCCCTTCTCAACCACAACCAGACGGTCCGCATTGCGAAGCGTTGACAATCTGTGCGCAATCGCAAATGTCGTCCGGCCCGCAATCAAGCGCTCAATCGCTTCCTGAATCTGCTTCTCCGTCTCGGTATCCACGGATGCCGTTGCTTCATCCAGAATCAAAATACGTGGGTCATGCAAAATAGCGCGCGCAATCGAAATTCGCTGGCGCTCGCCACCCGACAGCCGCGCCCCACGCTCACCGACCTGGGTATCGTAGCCATCCGCAAAACGCATAATAAAGTCGTGCGCATTCGCCGCCTTTGCTGCTTTGATCACACTCAGTGGATCAGCACTTGGCTTGGCATAGGCGATGTTTTCATAAATACTCCCCGGGAACAGATAAGGCTCCTGGAGAACAATCCCAAGCTGACTTCGCAGGTCGTGGAGCTTGATCTTCCGCATATCAATGCCATCCACCAAAATGCGGCCCTCATTCGGATCGTAGAAACGCGAAATCAGGTTGATGACCGTGGACTTGCCAGCTCCCGAATGGCCAACAAGACCAATCATCTCACCCGGCTTGACATCGAGGCTGAAGTCATCCAAGACACGCCGTGCCTTGTCATACCCAAAGCTGACCTTCTCAAAGGTGACCGCACCCGTGATATGCGGCATCGGCTGCGCATCCACCACATCCGCCACATCGGGTTCCGTGTCCATAACCTCAAACACACGCTCGGCACTCGTAAGAGCCCGCGACAACCAGTCCGCGATACGCGTCATCCCCTGCAGTGGGCCATAAAGCTGCCCAAGATAGAAGAAGAAGAGGTTGAGCGTACCAAGGGACATCGTGCCCTTGACAACCTCACGACCACCCACGTACCAGACGACAAAGATGCCAGACATCATCAGAAGCGCGAGGATTGGAAAGAGCGTTGCCCACCAGTTTTCGAGATCAAGGTTGACTCGGAGGAGGTTTGTCGCCCGTGTGAGGAAGCGGTCATTCTCGCGGTCTTCCGCCGCAAATGCCTTGACCACACGCGCACCTGCGATGGCAGAGTTGGCCCCGGAGTTCATCACGGAACGCAAATGCCAGAGTCGCTCAAGGCGTCCCCAGAGGAAGCGCCAAATCTTGATTGTCGCAAACACCACCAGCGGAACTGGCACCAAGACAAACAATGTCAACAGCCAGTTTTGGGCAAACAGAACAATCAAAATTCCGACAATCGTCAGGCCATTGACGACCAGAATCTGCAAGCCATCAACGAGGAAGTTGTTCAGCTCATTGACATCTTGCGTAACACGTGTGACCAGCGTTCCCGTCTGGCGCTTGTCGTAGTAGGACAGACCAAGCTTTTGCAGCTTTGCGTAGAGCTGCGTCCGGATGCGGTACGTGAGGTTGGCGCTCAGGAATGCGGAGAGGCGTCCTCGGATGATTCCGATGATGGCGCCAAGTGCATGGCTGCCAAGGAGGAAGAGAACCAGGATTCCGAGTTTATCAATGCGCAATGCATCGGTTAGCGATGCGGCTTTCGGCAGAAGAACATCGTCCGTCAGATCACGCACAATCACACCGGGCACAAGACCGGCCCACGTGCCACCAATCATCAATGCCAGAAGCACAACGACGTGCATTTTGTAAGGTGCAGCGTAGGAAAGCAGGCGCAGCAGCGTTGCGCGCTTATCAAAGCAGTGGCGACAGACATCCGAGTCCTTTGGAAGCGCACGCGCACACTTTGGACAAGCTTTGTCGTTGTCATCGATGCCCGCGACTGGGAGCTCGCTCGCTTTTGCCAAGGCACTCAGGACGCGTGCCGCACCGGTCATCCGTGCAGCGTACATCGTTGTATAGCGCGCAATCTCAATCGTATCGGTCCCCGATGAGAGGACAAGCGCACCGCAGCCGACCAGCGTCTCTGTTTTGGCATCCCGTATCGATGCGATGTCACAGGTTCGTACTACTTTGGTGGAATGGCCATCCGCTTCGTACACGATGACAGTCGTGCGCGTCGCACAAATCCACCGCTGGCAGATGTGTGAGCGTTCATTCAGGTCAAATGCGATGCCGATTAGAAGGTCTGCAGAAGGGATTCCGCTTGCAGAAAGGGCATCGACGATGGGGGTTGGGAAGGGTTCTACCAGTGACACAGGGGGATAGTACCACCGTCAATCAAAAACGATGCTATTAGTTGTCGGCGGGATCGCCACTTGGAGATGCGGGCTTGTCAGGCGTCGCATCCGGGTCTGTTTCCGGATTGTCTTTCGCCGATCCGGAGCCATCGGTGGGGTATTCAACGCTCGCGCCTTTGATGCCTCTTGAGATGGTTACGCTAACGGTTCCACCACGTGGGATACGGGTTCCCTCAGGCGGGCTCTGCTTGTAGACCGTGTTTTCAGGATACTTCGTAAAGTCTCCCATCACGATTTTCATGCGAAGGCCTTCACCCTGAACAATGGTGTCCGCTTCGTGTGTCTCACGCCCCATCAGGTCCGGAACGCGTACAACGCCAGCTTCATTCGATGTCGGAGTAACATTCGGTCCACCACCGTTGCGGCCGCCATTGGACTTTGGAGGTTTCGTCCCAGGCTTCCCTGGATTCGGCTTGTTATTGGAGCCAAGCCAGCCTTCAAATTTGGCATAGGCAAGGCGGAACGGCTTTGGGTATTTCAGGTAGGTGTAATACGTGGTTCCCGCCAAGCCACCAATAAACATCAGGGCGAAAATTCGACCCCAGTGCGGACGCATAACATCTGAAAACCGCGGCCGCAGCGCTTTTGCCTCACGGCTACGCGCACGTCCATCCTCAATAACCTTCTTTGGCGTCCCTGGATTTCCGCAAAATGGACCATCCAAACGGCCGTAGAGATTATAAATGTCGACGATGATCTTATGTTTGACACGGACTTCACCAAGGTGGGTGATGTATCTGGCCCAAGGGTCCATATCAATCAGGACTTTAGCAACTTCGCTCGATAGCAGAATGTGGTCCGCATCCCCGAGGTCCATCACGCGCTGCGCTGTAATAATGCCATCGCCTGCGGCATCACGCTGCCCGTTTACATCTTGGACAATGGTTACTTCGCCCGCATGCACACCCATCCGGAGCTTCAGCGGCGTACCAATAAGCTGCTTTAGGCGCGCATTGTCCGCCTGAATCATCCCGTGTAGCTGCAACGCACAGCGCAGCGGCGAGAGGAGGTCCTTGAAGAACATTAAGGCGATGCCATCCCCGGTCTGCCGGACAAGCAGGCTCTCTGGGTCGAACTTCGCGGATGCCACTTCAGGCGTCATCTGTACGATTTGACCTAGCTCACGCTGCGCGGCTACCTGATGGTCGGTGGGGAGCTTTGCAAACCCGACGATGTCCATGAAGAGCACGTAGGCACGCCGCAGGGATGGGGTGCGCTCGACGACATCGGTTAGGGGCGTCGGTATAGGATTATCTTCGTAAGACATAGGGATTGGCGGGCTGTCGCAACATTCTACCGTGGTGACTTTCACGGGATGCCTAACTTAGGACATTCACCAGACACACATCAAGTAGTTTCAGTACGCAAGTAGTTACGCCTTAGATTGTAGCCAATGATAGTGGCATTTTGCACTCTAATTTGCAATGAAGTTGCAATTGAGTGGCAAAGAAATTCGCTTGCGGATTACAGCAGTCGCGAAAAACATTCTCTCCTGATGCATCCGGTATGCAAACATCTATATCTAGCGGATAGAATTAATCATCCTCCAACATATGGTAATGAACCCATGAAGTGTCCGTTTTGCGGCGTAATCGACCGTGACCAAGTTTTGGATTCAAGACCCGTCCGGGATGCTATGGCAATCAAGCGCCGCCGGCTTTGCCATGGCTGTGAAGGGCGCTTCACCACCTTTGAAGAAATCGAGGACTTGCGGCTCTCAGTCATCAAACGCGATGGCACCCGCGAACCTTTTGACCGCGACAAGCTTACCCGTGCTCTTGAAACCGCGTGTAACAAGCGCGTCGTCGCGATGTCGGCGATATCCGACTTGATTGACTGCGTTGAGCGTGATCTCATGGCACGCGGCGACAGGGAAGTGCAAAGCCACTTGATCGGTGAGGCCATCATGCTGGCACTCAGCAAGCT
>CAIWTR010000445.1 GCA_903915615.1 uncultured Armatimonadota bacterium | reverse complement strand
TGGTCAGCCCGAGCTCAAAGGGACAACGGGTCGGGTCATCACCCGCTTCGCGGGTGGCAAATCCCTCCACCTTCTCGCTATCCTCGCAATCTCCGCCGGGCAGGACTTCCAACGGGTTGACCTCGTTGCAGAGCTCTGGCCAGGAGTCAGTCATGAGGATGGCCGTAACCGCCTCAATGTTGCCCTGCATCATGTGCGCAAGTCACTTACGGCTCTCATTGGAAACCGTGCAGACCGGGCGTTGGTCTCAAGCCGAGGGTGTTTGAAGCTTGAGGCCGGGCTGATTGATGTCGACATCGTAAAGTTTGAAAATGCCGCGCAACACATTCTTTTGCAACCATCGGAGCATGCTGATCCGCTCAAAGTAACGGCGCTGATTGAGCAGTCACGTGCAGGTGTGATGCTTGGCTACTCCGATGACTGGGCCCTAGCACGTGGAAGCCGCATTAATGCTATTGTTGATCGCCTACAAGCGCTCGTAGTGCAGTCACCTGAAAGTCAAAAGCCCGAAGAACCACGCATAGACCCTGTTTCGATGCCATCCAAGCCCGTCATCGCTTCCGACTATGTCAATACAGGATTGGCACTAACAGACATCCTCAGCTGGATTTCCGCCGGACAAACAAGAATACTTGGCGTTCACGGTCCGGCAGGCGTTGGGAAATCCCGCGTGTCGAGGGTTGCATTAGATGCACAATCCGTTCATCGGGTTGTCAATATACGCTGCGATGTGCTTGTCGACGAGGCGATGCTCGCTGCGGCGCTCGCACTTGGACTCGATACGCAGGTTTCTGGAACACTCGCCGGATTGACGCTTGGAAATTTAGCATCAAAACTAAATGGTAAGCCACTCCTTGTTCTTCTCGATAATGCGGATCAGGTCATCGGGCACGCGCGCACCTTTGCACAGCTCCTGATTGACAATCTCCCCAGCGCAAAGGTCATCATCACAACAAGGGAAGCCATCACGGGAAACCTGATCTCAAATGTACGGGTCTATCCTCTTAAGGTGGATGGCACATCCAATGAGCCTAGCGGTCTTAGCCTTTCCCCGGCACTACAGCTCTTCGAAAAGGCAGCGCATCGGGTAGCGCCTGACTTTGATGTCACTCCTCAGAACCTCGATGTGGTAACCCAGCTGTGTCACTTCGCAGATGGCATCCCCCAGGCAATCGAACTCATCGCGGGAAAAGTACAGCTTTATCAGCCGGAGACATTGTTGCAGCTCCTACATACCGATGGGCTGACTCTCAGCACTGGAGCCGACACGGCACCGCAGATCAGCTCAACAGACTCTCTGCTTGCGTGGAGCATTCGAAATCTACCAGCCAGCTCGCAGCGCTTCCTTCTACAGTGCACGGTCTTCTCTGGTTCATTTGATGCGGAAGCTGCAGCATCGATTACCGGACGTGAAGATGCACAAAAACTTCTTCAAGACCTCGTCAATGCCAGTTTGGTCTATTTTGTCCAAAAGGAGACACCCTTCGATGGCCTTCGCTATCGGCTCCTTGAGAGTGTTCGGCGGCAAAGTGAGCGCTTCCTTGAGCCCGCCGCGCAGCAAGCACTCCTAAGTAAACACGCGGAATACTTTACTCTTGTGGCCGCTGGCATCCCACCCGCGGGTGTTGGAAGAACGGATTTCAGTCGCCTGAACCGCTTCCGCCTGGATGACGATAACTTCGAACGGGCAATTCAAACACTGGAAGGGCAAGACGCCGCGAGATCGGCCTCGCTTGTCCTTTCCCTCGCGCCCCTCTGGCTACAAACAAATGCCCAACAGCTCCGTGGTCACTTGGAGAGACTCTTATCAAATAACGAAACTCTCACAGAGCAGCAGCGCATTTGGCTGTTTGTTTTTGCCGGAGCTGATGCTGAAAGCCGGTTTGATTACCAAGCGGCCACGCAGTTTCATCAACATGTCCACACGCTTGTCGGTACAACTCGAAAAGCATACTGGTTAACATCCCCGCTGTTGGTGGACATCCTTCTCCGTGACCCATCGATGTCGCAGTGGCTTCAGGGATTACTCGATACGTGGCCGGAACCGATGACCCTTGCTGTTGTCCTGCGTCATAATGCGTTGCATGCCTGGTATGAAGGTGACCTCAAGCTTGCTGCACAGCTGATTGATGATGCAATCCGCCACGCCCAGGACTCGACACCTGCGGTCGTCCGAGACACTCACTTTATCAAGGCACAATTCTGTATTTGGACACTTGAGACGGTCGAAGCCCGGGATGCACTTGAGGCTGTCGTCCGTTTCTATGCATCCAGCGGCCTTGCTAACACCGATCAATATGTCTGGCAGCCTCTCGCTCTGCTTGCATCAACCCTGATCACAACCGGTCAGTTTGAGCAGGCGCGTGAGATAGCCCACCGCGCATGGAGTGCCATTGAGGGGTTTCCATCCAGTCCCGGGATGGTCGCGCCGCTCCTTGCGCTTGCATCGGCTGAGGCGATTCTTGGCAACCACACGGCTGCAGATCATTGGTGCCAGACATTGCGCCAGCGCCACAGCGACTTTTTACGCTCAGCTACGGGAGACCGGGCACCTTGGAGCCTGACCGATAGTCATCCAATGCTTGCCGACATCGCCCTTGCAAAAGGCGAATCCAGTGAGGCGGTCGCCTTGGCAGCATCCGGTTGGCGTCACTTCTCACAGGCCCAGCCCATAACGCCTGGTCCGAAAATGATGGGATACATCACCAGTCGGTGCACGCTTTCGAAGGCGGAACATGCGTGTGGCTTGATCGATAGTGCAGCCGCGGGGGTGGCAATAACGCTGCCATTACGAATGCGCTACGGAATCTACCGTGATGCATTGATAGAGATCGACATCGTCGCGGCGTATGCAGCAAGCCGAGGGGATGATGCGGCGGCGGCGCGCCTTTATGGTGGGGCACATGCCGTTCGCCTTCGCTCCCTCCACATCGCCCGACCTTACCTCGCTGCATTGCATGCGGAAGCACGGGATCGTTCACGTGATGCGTATCCGGGAGAATGGTCACGCGGTACGACGTTGACGCTGTATAAACTCATCGAGGATGCATACGCCTACCTAGGCAAAAGCGGTTTAGTGGAATAGGCCCCTCAGGACTTTTTGGCTGCCCGGCTTTTTCGTAGCTTGACGACCAGCGGCAACCAGAACATGTAAATGCCGGATACCCAGAGGACAAGAAGCCCGATGGCTGCCGGGAGGAAGACGCCCAGCTTGCTGATGTCGCCGGCGAAGAATGAGCCACTTCGCGCTTTGGCAAAGCTGCAGTAGGGGAATAGTCCCCTTATGACTTTTTGGCTGCCCGGCTTTTTCGTAGCTTTACGACCAGCGGCAACCAGAACATGTAAATGCCGGATACCCAGAGGACAAGAAGCCCGATGGCTGCCGGGAGGAAGACGCCCAGCTTGCTGATGTCGCCGGCGAAGAATGAGCCATCGTGGAGCGACTCGATAAAGTCACTCATCCGTAACTCACGCTGGAGAACATCACCGGTTCCAAGGTCAACCTGGTATTCGACATCGCTCTTCAGAATGACTTTGGCGATACCTTTTGATGGCCGGATGTCAACACGCTGGACATCCTTCCAAGTCACATCCCCATCGAGCTTTCCCCGGTTGATCGCTTCAAGGTATTGAGCAGGCGTGGCCACCGGCTCATGCGTTACCCCAGCGCGTTCAATCGGTTGTACGAACGGGAGCTGCTTTTTTAGCTGGAGCAGGATTCCCGTGATGATCACGACGACAAGTGGTACCGCAAAGCAAATGCTTATCCAGGCGTGTGTGCGGCGGTTTGCGTAGTTGAACGTCATCTAAAAAAGTCTATCCCGCCCGACTTACACTAACCCTTGAGGCCGCTGGTGGCGATGCCCTGAATGAACATCTTCTGCGCGAAGAAGAACACAATGATCACAGGAAGAATCACCACGGTTGCTGCGGCCATTAAGAGGTTCCACTGCGTTCCGCCGTGCTGGCTCTGATACGCCTGCAGTCCGAGAGAGAGCGTAAATGTCTCCTGGTCTGAGAGGTAAATCATCGGGCCCATAAAGTCATTCCATGTTCCCATAAAGGTGAACAAGGCAACGACAGCAAGCGCGGGCTTTGCCAGTGGAAGCAGGACATCAGTGAAGATGCGCACCTCTGAACAGCCATCGATTTTAGCTGCCTCACTCAGCTCCATCGGGATAGTCCTAAAGAACTGCCGGAGCAAAAAGATCGAGAAAGCGCTGCCAAAGAAAGCCGGTACCCACAGCGGGCGGAAGGAACCCACCCAGCCCAGCCACTTAAAGAGGCCAAACGTTGGGACCATTAAGACTGGGAAGGGGACCATCATGGTCGCAAGCGTCACGGCAAAGAAGAAGTCCCGGCCTGGCCAGCGGAGACGCGCAAAGGCGTACGCGACCACCGCATTGGAGCAGACGGACCCTGCGACACAAAGCAGAGTGACCATTAAGGTGTTACGCGCGTAGAGTAGGAATGGGATGTAGCCGAGCTCTTTGCTGCCATAAGTAACGGCCTTTGGGAAGTTGTCCCAGAGGAACTTGCTTGGGAGCAGCGTCGGCGTCGCCGTCATCGTTTCTTCAATCGGCTTGATCGCCGTCGTTACCATCCACAACAATGGGGAAACGAAGATGAGGCTCAACACAATCAGCACGATGTGAACGGTAGCGAGACTGAATTTCTTTTGTTTCATGGTTTAGCTCCGATCGTAGTGAACCTGCCGCTCGCTCAATCGGAGGGCAACAAATGTCAGTGTGAGGGTGATCAGGAAGAGCACCCAGCCCATCGCGCTCGCATAGCCCATCCGCTGAAAACGGAAGGCATTGTCGAACAGATAGGTTGTAAAGAAGTAGGTTGAGCGTGCCGGCGCGCCGTTCGGGAACATCACGTACGGAACCGCAAAGACCTGCAGCGCACCAATCATCCCCATAATCACATTGAACAGAATCACTGGGCTGAGCATCGGAAGCGTCACGTGGCGGGTCTTCGCCACAAGGCGTGCGCCATCGAGGTCGGCCGCTTCGTAGAGGGACTGCGGGATATCCTGGAGGCCGGCGAGGTAGATGACCATCGCGTTGCCGGAACCCCACATCGCAATCAGCACCAATGTGACCTTCGACCAGGCTGGATCACCAAGCCAGTTAGGTGGCTTCGACATCCCGAGCTTCTCAAGTGACATATTGAGCAAGCCGTGCTCGCCATTGAAAATCCAGAGCCAGAGGATGCCGAGCGCGACCATCGGGACCAGACTTGGAACATAAAATAGCGTCCGGTAGAACGCCAGGCCCTTGACCTTGGTGTTCAGCAGCATCGCCAGGATAATCGCAACGGTCGCCGAAAGGGGAACCGCTGCGACCACATAGGTGAATGTGTTCCGAATCGTCATCCAGAAGACTTCGTCCTGAACCATCTCCTTGTAGTTCTCAAGGCCGATAAAGCGCGGCGGGCGGAGAACGGAGAAGTCGGTGAAGCTATAGAAAAACGATGCCATTACCGGATAGAGGAGGAAGGTCAGAAAGCCCAGAATCCACGGCATGGCGAAGAGATAGGCGATACGCGCTTCAGATTTCATGGCTTTGCCTCCGCTGTTGTGATACTCCTGCCCATGACCTGCTGTTGATAGCGTCGCCACTGTGGATCGAGCCGCGCCTGCGCTGCATCGAGGGCTTCCTTTGGCGTCTTTGTTCCCAGGTTGATTTCAGTGAACGCATTTTTGAGCTCGCTGTCCATCTGGGGCCAGATACCAATCTGCGGGATGTAAGCGGCATTTGGAGAGCGTGCCAGCTCATCAAAGAGGCGGATGTACGGGTTTAGGTGGGTCTCGAAGAACTTATCGGACACCTTGACGAGCGGCGAGTTCTTGCCATGCGTTGAGCACAGCAGCTCCATTTGATCCTGGCGCTGTACGAATGCGATGAACTCAAAGGCCTCGCGCTTATGCTTGGCTCCGGTCGGGATGACCAGCGTGTCCATCGCGATAAAGTTCATGCCTTTAAGATGCTGCTTGTCTTTTGGAAGTGGAAACGGCACCGCAATCCATGGCAGCTCTTTGTTGTAGAGGTCGATGAAGTTAGCCATCCAGACACCCTGCATGACGGATACGACCTTCTCGGACATAAATGGGTTCTGCGGTGATGAGAAGTTTCCAAAGCCGCTCTGGAAGTTTTGTGTCTCACGGACACCGAAGCGCTTGCTGTAGGACAGCACCCACTCAAAGGCGCGGATGTTTTCTGGTGAGTTTATGGTCAGCTTGTCGCCATCGATCAGCTTTCCGCCAAACCAGTAGCCCCAGCCCCAGTTCCACCAGCCCGGTTCCGCTGGCATAAAGCCTGCGAGCTCAACCTTGCCATCCTTGACTTTGGAGATGCGATCCGTAAACTCATCCAGCTCTTCAAGCGTCTGTGGCGGCACTTCGCCGGGCTTTAAGAACTTTTTGTTGATGTGCAGTGCGGTGCTCGCGGGGGTGGTCGGGAATGCGACCAGCGTGCCGCCTGGCGACATCAGCTTCCAGTAACCTGGAATATAGTCTTCTTCCTTAATTCCGAACTCTGCGGCTAAAGGAGCAAGGTCTGTCAAGGCTCCGGCATCCTTGAACTGTGTCATTTGGGTGTCCCAAAGGCCGGCAACATCTGGAGGGTTTCCACCACTCGCCGCTAAGAGTGTTTTGTCCGCAACGCCTGAAATGGAGAGCATTTTGACATAAATGCGATCTTGGGATGCATTGAAGTTGTTGACAATGCGTCGCATCTTCTGCGCTTCATCGCCGGTCCACTTTTCCCAGTAGAGCACGGTGACTTTATTTGCGACTGGCTTGCGCGTGGTTGCATCCTCGGAGCGGTACACAAGGTAGCCCAACACGCCCAGCGCTGCCGCGGAAATGGCAATCGTTCTGATATTCACAGGCTTAAACCCTTGTCGGCAGTGACAATGTGCATACGCCTATATACAGCGAAAACACTGGAATCTCTATCAGGATTTACGGTAGATGTATCAAACGCTGATTGGAATTTGGTGAATCATTCCACCTCGTTGCGCGATGAAAACGGATGCCTCTCCGCTGCGGGCAATCCAGCTGCAGCACGGATACCCCGACTGGCCCCCAGCCTTGACCGGTTTACCGGTCGCAGCAATAGTGAAAACCTGTCCAGCGGCATCGATGACAACCGTCACTTCACGAACACTATGAACCGCGACCAACGCATTTTCAAAGCCTTTGAAGAACATCCGCTGGCGCTGCCGGACTGGATCCCAAACCCGTACTGAACGGTCAGTGCTGACTGTTATGACGTTGCCATCCGGAGAGAGAGAGGCGCCCGTGATGCCACCCGAATGCCCTTCAAGCGTTCCCACCTTCTTATTGTTATGGTCCCAAATGTGAAGCAGGCCATCCACGCCAAAGGTGACAAAGGTTCTATCGTTCACTTTTAGGATGCCTGTACACGCGCCCT
>CAIWTR010000444.1 GCA_903915615.1 uncultured Armatimonadota bacterium | reverse complement strand
GCGTTGACCGTCCTCTTCTTTAACTTGATCATTTCATCTATATCCTGTCATTGATGTGGTCAACCTACCGTTGCATCAGCGGTCAACTCGTTTGAGTAACAGGGTCATCTTGGGGGGGCTTACGTTCCATTACAAGGATGTTACGTTAATGGTTTCCTGATGGAAATACGGGGTCGATGCACGTGCGTCAAGCATCCATCAGGCGGTTCACACACCCATCAGAGAATGATTTTGTCAAGTTATACGAATGTTTGCATTTCACTCACTGTTTGAGATTTCAGATGAATATTTCAGCTTACATACAGCGGAGTAAAACGACTGCTTTTCAGGATATGGAAAAGTAGAAATCCAGTCGCTTGCGATTATCCCGTTTCGAAGTTTTCGATTAAAGGTGAAGCTTGATAGAGACGGTTAATGCAAAACACCATCGGCGTGGCCAAAATACGTAATCAATATATTTTCTTTTGTAAAACACTTACGTAGTCTGAATCATCGTAATGGTGAACAAAGTAGGTTGATGTTTCTCCTATCCGATGTTCAGGAGCTCATGGTTTTCACCGTTCGATTCGATCGTTTGGCCAAAATTGTTGTGTGAAATGGTCTTCTACGTAAGGTCGCCAAAAATGGTTGATAAGTACACAATCTTGTCCTGTCGTTAGCCTGATTGTCACACCATAATCTGTGCAGACAATCTCACGTAACAAGAACTAACGGCGCTTTTTGTACTTCAGGCCATCCACTGTCATCTCCACCATGTCGCGGATCAGCTCCGGTTTTGGAAGCTCGGCATTTATCATCCGCCAGCGGCCACTCACATTTGAGCCATACACAATTTGACTTGCGTGCTTTATGGTTCCATCGCGGCCTTTGGATGGCGTCACAGCCAGACGCAGCTGCTTCAGAAGCATTGCCATGTCGCCCTTCGAGCAGGTCGCCGTATACCAACCTTTTGGCAAGCGATGTAGCGCTGCGTAGCGCTTGATATCGTTCAATGCATCCCGGTCTGAGTCGAGTGACAGCGAGAGGATGATGATGTCATTTCCGATACGCTTACCAAGCTGCTGCGCAACCGTCTTCAGCATCGCCGTCGTCCCCGGACAAACACCCGTACAACGCGTGTAGAAGAGCTGCAGGATGATGCCCTTGTTGCCCATGAGCTTGCTCATCCGCGTTGGCCCGATATGTGTTTGCAACGGGATATCAACGAGCTCATCGATGACCGGTTCTCGGTCACCGATGGCTGTTGGGGTCGCGAAATGCCTCAGCTCAGGGCTAATTACGGGCGGCGTATCGTCAGGGCTGAACATCAACCCAGCCCATCATCGCCAAGTCTTCATGTCCTGTGTTATGGCAGTGCACGGTATAGCGGCCCGCATACCGATGGAACTGGATGAAGAGCTCGACCGTATCGCCGCCGGCGAGGTTGACGATATCCTTACGGCCACGTTCGACCACGGATGGAGCCCGCCCGTTCCGCTTTAGCACCTGATAGTTCTCAACGTGGACATGGAATGGGTGGTCCCAACCACCAGAGCCATTTGTGACAATCCAGCGCTCCGCAGTACCCAGACGGCAGCGGAACAACGGCACATCCGGGTTCCAGAAGCGGTCATTAATCATCCACGCACCCTTGCTGCGGTGGAACTTGATTGTGCGTGTGGCAACGACTTTAGAAAGGTCTGGCGGCGTGATCGTCTGCAGCTTGGCTGGTAACCGGCTCGGATCCGGCGCATCACGGTTGACAACGAACAACATCATCGGGATTGCAACCCGGCCAATATTCGCCGGCTTGTTACCATCC
Organism: uncultured Armatimonadota bacterium; assembly: GCA_903915615.1. Classification (GTDB taxonomy): domain Bacteria; phylum Armatimonadota; class Armatimonadia; order Armatimonadales; family Armatimonadaceae; genus CAIRTT01. Next base: position 4,093 of record CAIWTR010000444.1, on the reverse strand, counting down.
TTTTGGTCGACATCGTTAATGAGCGCGACCTGTGTCCCAAGTGGGAAGCGGCTGAAGTCGACGATGATTTCGTAGCGCTCACCGGGGACGATGTAGAGGTTTTTGACTTCAACTGGGGCTTCGAAGAGGCCGCCATCCGATGCGATGACGTGAAAGGAGCCACCATTGCTGAGCTTGAGGCGGAAGTGTCTTGCCTGCGCAGCACACAGGATGCGGAAGCGGTACTTACGACGGGCAACATTGAGAAATGGCTGGACTTTGCCATTAACACAGAACAGGTTGCCAACTTGACCAGCATCTTCCATTTGGTCAAAGTAGAGCGAGCCATCCCGGTTTAGGATGTAGTCACCCAGCACCAGTGGGATGTCGAATGCCCCGCTTGGGAGGCGAAGCGCCAGCGTGTTGGTGTCATTTTCGTTATCAGAATCGACATCATCGAACTGATTCACCATCCCGGCGAGGCCGTGATAGACATTTCCAGCAGTGTGATCGGCGACGTGGTCGTGGTACCAGACCGTGGATGCCCAGTGTGAGCGGTCATTGTCGGGGACTTGATTTGGGATGAGGTACATCCGCTCCTCACCCGGGTGGATGAAGTCCATTGGCCAGCCATCGTCATCTGGGCTCTGCCAGCCACCGTGGTTATGCAACACGGTTTCGACGATGCCAAAGCCACGGTAGTTTGGGTTCAGGTCATTAATGCGGCGGAAGGCTGCGGGTGTTCCAAGGCGGTGCGCGATGATGGGACCTGGGAAGGTTCCATTGTAGGTCCACATAAGGGTAGGTGGAAGATCTCTGTGGAACTGGTGGGTTGCCTCGTGTTCTCTAAGCGTATAGCACTTCGGCGTTCCGTAAGTGAAGTAGCGCGCTGGCAATGCCGGGATGCTTGCCATCGGTGTTTCTGCGAGCCTAACAGGTATCGGGGAGAGCATCCACAAAGGGTTTGAGGCCACCCACCTGCATCGGAAAAGATTTCATTTCAATATCCTGATATTGATCAAACTTAGGACATGAACGTCCAAGGGGAGTGATACCTCAGGACTGTGTCAAAATGCACACATTTTGCAACTACAGAACTATTTTGAGAACTACGGTCTGCGCAACATTTACACAGAGTAAATAAACATCTTCAAGACACCAAAGGGTGCTCATTGCATTCAGTATGATGTTATGTTTACTAAACTAAAATTGTTGCGAAAACAGGTAAATTTAGGGGTGTAGAAATATCCAGTGGTTGCCCCCAGTGTGGGGCATCACGCACCAGGTAAAACCATATTTACGCCGCGCCGCGAAAGCGCTGACCTAATCTTGAAAGCCGCTCAGCTCCATCGATTCCGAACAGGCTGTACGCAAGTGCATAGACACTGTTCCGGTTTGGTGAGAATGACTTTGGCAGATGGCGATTGAGCATCTCCAGTGCATACTCTCGGTCATAAGAATAGGCCAGCCGTATTGTTTCGAACGGTTGGTCGCTTACGCCGCGCCGCGAAGGCGCTGACCGAGCTTCGAGAGACGTTCCGCGCCATCGATTCCGAACAGGCTGTAGGCCAACGCATAGCTTCGGTTCCGGTTTGGTGAGAATGACTTTGGTAGATGGCGATTGAGCATCTCCAGTGCATACGCACGGTCATAAGAATAGGCCAAGCGTATTGTTTCAAACAATGCCTGCTTCAGTTCATCCTGAAACGGATATGTCTCGTTGCTGAGCTCTTCGTAGATGTTGATGCGGAGATCAAGTACGCGCCGGACGTTTGCTGCAACATTGGTGTGCGTGATGCTGCCTTCCCGCAACCTCAGCTGTGTGTAGGCGTTTGCATCAAACTTTGCGATGCCGCCAAGCCTCGCCACGCGATAGAGGAGGTCATATTCCTGTGAGCTCTTCCGGGTGGTGTTCCATCCGCCAGCCCGCACAACCGCAGCTCGTCGATACAGGTGTGACGATGTTCTTCCGGCGCGGCTGAGCATGATGGCGATATACACATCCGGGCACGCGGCTTCCGTCAGTGTCCGGATGTACTTAAGCTTGGAATCGACTTCCTGGTAGCTCCCGATGACAACATTGACATCGGGTTCGGAGCACGCCAGAGCTATCTGCGACTCGATTTTCTGGGGGAGGATGACATCATCGCCATCGAAGAACTGAACCCATGTGCCTGTTGCTGCATGCAAGCCGGCATTTCGTGCTGAGCACGCACCACCATTGGGCTGGTCAATGATGATGAGGTCTGGGTAGATGTTTTGCAGGCGATGCAGGACGGCAAGGGTGTCGTCTGTACTGCCATCGTTAATGCAGATAACTTCTCTCGGCTTGTGTGTTTGAGCATAGACCGAAGCGAGACTGGCTTCGATGTACGAGGCCACGTTGTAGCCAGGAATGACAACGGAGACGCTCTCATTCAGATTTGAGAATTGCATACACTCCGATTATGACTGGAATTGGGCACGAACTGGAGTGTGATTTTGCTTGAAATGTTACGTGGCGATTATGTTGCCTGTATCAGGAGATGCCCCTGATGGATTTGGTATGGTAACGGTGGTTTGAGGGATGCATTGTTGCATCCGCAAAATTGACAACTCTTCGACTGGAGTGGCTGTAGCGATGATGGTGCAGAATGAAATGTTGGATGCCCGCTATCGGATGGGCCGGCGTGTCCGCCGGATGGAGCTCTTGCTTGAGAAAAGCCTTCAGGACGGTCCGATGCTTCGGAAGGTCAGCGCTGCCCTGCAACCGGCGGTGATGCAGTTCTTCAGCGGCAACTTTCAAGGTGTGTTACGCAATGTGGATGCGGCTCACTTGTCGCTCGTGAATGCGCCTCTGGATGGTCCTCTCGCGCGACTGGTAGCACTAGATGTCACTTACCCAAAATTACTGGACAGCGCTGAGCGGCAGTTCGTTGCAAAAATCGATGTAGCGTATGGGATTAAGCTCGCAAATGGTGAAGTTCGGTGTCGCTGGAAGGGGATGTCCGATTGGCAGGATGCGACATCCGAGCTTAAGTTAGCCACGTTGCAGCCATCCAGCGCACCAGTCACTCCGCTGAGTGCAATCGTTGAGCTTGCATGTGGATCAGCCCGCCTTGACATCGATGTCACCGCTCTTCGTATCAAGGACCTTAAGAAAAAATCAGGGCTTTGGATGAATGTCTCCGAGAGGGATGCGCAGTCATCCCGGAGCCTCGCGCGGGCACGTATCCTAACCCTCCTCGCTGGTAAGGCGCTCGAAAACGATCCGGATCTCAACATGCTTTGGGAGATAGCCGATGGCCAAACAGATGAACCCACAGGCCGTGTCGGTGACTATCTTGCTTTGGTTGGACCACCTGGTGCGAAAGTGCCATGTCGGTTGCAGCGTGGGAATGACATCAAAGTCAAGCAGCCATTGGTGATTGCGCTCCATGGTGCGGGCGGTAGTGAGAACATGTTCTTTGACACGTATGGCGCTGGAAAGATTACGGCGCTCTGTGCGAAACGCGGTTGGCATTTGGTGAGCCCACGGGTTTCTGGGCGGTTCCCAGCGCAGCTGCTGGACAGTCTGAGCAAGGCCTGGAACATCGATTCATCCAGAGTTTTCATCGTGGGGCACAGTATGGGAGCCGCCGCGGCAAGCGCGGGCGTGGATTCAGGTGCGATTCAGCCCGCAGCGGTTGCGCTTCTTGGCGGCGGCGGAGCGGTTACATCCCCGGCGCGTTGGAAAGACCTGCCACTGATGATTGGGGTTGGAGAGCTGGATTTTGGGAAGATGATGGCATCCAGGACGCGGCCGGCCGCCGAGCGCGCGGGCAGCCGTCTTATGTACAAGGAATATGCAGGCGTCGAGCACCTCTCGATTGTGCAGTGTGCCCTCGATGATGTGTTTACTTGGCTCGATAAAGTCTCCATTTATGTAAAGCCTACTTGACATATTGTCGTTAAAACTGTACTAATTGTCATCATGTGTACAAATGAACGCCTTGCCTGGGTTTGCCTTGTTTCCATCGCCGTTGTCTACATCCCGTATTTCTCGTTTCTGATGTATTCAATCCAGACATCCAGCCTGCACCTCAGTGTTGTGACAGTCGCGTTCGTCGCGGCGATTATCGCGCAGATGTTTATT
>CAIWTR010000443.1 GCA_903915615.1 uncultured Armatimonadota bacterium | reverse complement strand
GGTTTGCGCACAACGGTCGCCGCAGTCACGCCAAACGGAACACTACAGCAGCTCGCGATGGAGTTTTCCAAGCGCAATATCCCAAGCAGGAGCTGGTTGAGCCACGGCGCAGTGGGCCTGATGTCGGAGACTGGAGCGCCCGCGTTACGGAATGGCCCGAGGACCCGCCGGATAAACCACGTCATTGGCAACAAGCTTGTAACCGTGTAGGTTCGATGCTGAACTGCAAATCCCGCATCAATTAGGCGCTGCGAGAGCAGCCCCAGCGTGTAGCGCCGGTGGTGATGGAGTGCGACATCGTGGCGACTCCAGAGACCCTGATACGCCGGTACGGTGATGACCGCGACGCCTCCCGGCTTTAGGACGCGAAAGGCTTCTTGCATGGCTTTGCAGTCATCATCGATGTGTTCAAAGACATCAAGGGCGACCACCGCATCAAAGCAACCATCCATAAATGGCAGCTCGGTGCCACTGGCTTCGATGACATCCGCGTGGCCACGCTCGCGGCAGAAGTCAAGGGCCATCGGTTCGACATCCACGCCAGTTGTGGGTCCGATACCGCGTAACGAGTCGAGAATGCCGCCGGTTCCACAGCCAAGATCCAGAATCCGAGGCTGCTCCTGTGGCCCGAGGGCTTGTTTCAGCAGGGTTCGTGCGAACTCACGCCTCGCGATAAACCACCAATGGCCATCCTCGAGTTTGTACATCTGGTGGTAATACGCGCTATCCATGTTCGGAGACATTCTCCCACAAAGTTCCGGCCATTAGGCGGCGGGTCTCTGTGACATCCTCCGCGATGCGTGCTTTCAGCGCATCCAAGCTTGCGAATTTCTGAGTCCCCCGTATGTGAGCGACTAATCCAACGGTGAGCTCGGTGTCGTAGAGGTCGCCATCAAAGTCGAGCAAGTAGGCCTCAAAGGTGACCGGATTGCCTTCGGAGACGGTGGGATTGGTTCCGATGGACACAGCGGCCAAGCGGCGGCCGAAGGCGCCTTGCGCCCAGCCTGCGTAGACACCCGGCATCGGCATCGCCAAATCATTCCCATGCGCCACATTCGCCGTCGGCCAGCCAAGCTGACGTCCCAGCTGCTTTCCGCGCACAACGCCGCCCGTTAGGCTCCAGTGACGCCCAAGCAGAGCCGTTACAGAATCAATGGCATTGCTAGCAAGGGCTGACCGAACAGCCGTCGAACGCACGGCAATCCCGGCGTGCATCACTTCATCGACAACCCGAACCGCAATCCCGCGTTCTTTCGCATACGCGGTGATGGTCGCCGTATCCCCGCTGCGGCCTCTTCCAAAGCGGAAGTCCACGCCCACAACGATTCCGGCTACATTTGCCTGACCATCGCAAATGGATGCCAGAAACGCCTCCGGTTCGAGCCCAGCAAACTCGGGTGTAAAGGGAATGACATCCACACGCAAGGCGCCGTAGTGATGGAGGCACTGAACCCGGGAGGTAATGGTTTGCAGGAGCTTAGGAGCCATTTCAGGGCGGAGGAGCGCCTGGGGATGCGGATCAAAAGTCACCGCCATCGGGGTGGCTCCGATTTCTTCCGCCAATAATGCCGCCTGCTTCAAGAGCTCCTGATGTCCGAGGTGGACGCCATCAAAGATTCCAAGAGCCGCTACGGATGTTGGTTTAGCCACGTTTTAGGCTCCCTTCGACATCAAGGAACACCCGAATTGGCTGCCAGGTTCCACGTGGCGTAGCCTTTAACAACGCGACAATTTCTCCAGTTGGTCCGATTCCAAGCGCATGTGCTGCCGGGTCATTTGCGACGACGGGCTCGCACGTAGATGCATCCAAGTAGTCCGCACCCAGCTCACGACCAAAAGAAAGTGCCGTCAGTGCCGCTTCATCACACACAATGTGAGGCCACTCGGGGAGGAGCTCGGCCATCGGGCGCAGGTGCGCTTCCGTAGCCTGGTCTGGTGCAATGCACCCATCCGCCAAATGTGGACCAACCTGTATCCGGCGCAGCGTTGCCATGTGGGCCGGGAGGTTTACCGCCGCACCGATATCAACGCAGAGGGTACGAATGTACGTTCCGGTTCCACAGCTGATGGTCAGACCGCAGGTCGCGACATCCCCGGGGATGAAATCTCCCTGTGTGATGTCAAAGATCTTGATGGTGCGCGCTGCGCGTTCAACGGTAATCCCTTTGCGGGCGAGGTCGTAGAGTCTCTGGCCATTGTGGTGGACAGCGGAGACCATCGGGGGAATCTGCTCAATATCCCCAATAAAGCGAGGTAGCACAGCAGCGATCGCATCGGCAGTCAGCGCGCTTGCCGTTTCCCGCGCTGTTTCGATGCCGCTTGCATCCTCGGTCGTTGTGGCGATGCCAAATGCGGCGCTAGCAATATAAATTTTTGGTTCGGTTTGGACGTATGGGAGGAGGCGTGTAGCACTTCCGACGGCTACAAGGAGCACTCCCGTTGCATCCGGGTCAAGAGTCCCGGCATGGCCTACGCGCTTGGTACGGAAGGTCTTACGGATGTAGCCAACCACATCATGGGAGGTCCATCCGGCAGGTTTATCGATACTAAGAAATCCATCCATCCAGCGAAAGGTGATACCACGCATCCGCGATGTT
>CAIWTR010000442.1 GCA_903915615.1 uncultured Armatimonadota bacterium | reverse complement strand
GGGATTCCCCCAAGCGCGACGAGGCAGGTCATCACGACCAACGATTTGTTTACTTGCATCACTTTGTATCCGTACCCGATGATTCGACAGCTGCAGGTTCAGGCGTTGCTTCGACACCCTTGCCCGGTGTATCCACATTGCCTGGGATGTAGTACTTGCCGTACCCGTAACCATAGCCGTAACCGTAGTAATAGTAGTACCCACCACCTGGACTTGATATACGGTTTAGAACAGTTCCAAGCACCGAAGTTCCAGCGCGCTGCAAAAGTTCCACGGAGCGCCGGATATTGGCTTTCTTCGTATCACCAAAGGCCACGACGAGGAGAACGCCATCCATACGGGCTGAGAGAACAATCGAGTCCGCAACAAGCAAGGTTGGCGGGGTATCGAAGAGTACGATATCTGCACGCTCTTTGAGCTGCTCGACGACACGCTCCATTGCAGTGCTGCCGAGAAGCTCAGCCGGGTTCGGTGGAGGTGAACCAGCTGGGACAATCCAGACATTCTCTACATTGGTGGGTTGCATCACATCATCCAATGTGTGCGAGTCAACCAGCACATCGGTGAGTCCAGGATTCGATTCCACCTTGAAGAGCTTGTGCTGACTCGGACGACGAAGGTCAGCATCCACAATCACCACACGCTTACCATCAAGAGCAAGCGCCATCGCGAGGTTTGCCGCAGTCGTTGACTTACCTTCGGATGGAACCGATGACGTGATCAACAATGTGCGCAGCTCATTCCCAACCGCAGCAAAGTTCAGGTTGGTTCGCAGACTTCGATAGGACTCCATGAGAGGCGAGAAACTCGAAATATCGCGAATGAGACGAAGGCCCTCCTCCTCCACCATCGGTACATGGCCAAGACTTGGGAGGCGAAGAACGCGTTCCGCTTCTTCTGGGCTGTTGATACGGTCATCGAGGAGCTCAAGCAAGAGCGCAATCGCAAAGCCAAGTACCAGACCGATAACCGCAGCAAGGATGATGTTCTGCTGTTTCTTTGGGCGAATCGGGATGGTTGGAAGCAGCGCGCGTTCGATTGGTTGGATGTTGGTGCTGATGGTCTTGAGGCGTAGCTCGATGTTTTGGGCCTGGTCAGACCAATACTTGGAGCGTTCCTGACTCGACTTGATCCGTGACTCAAGACGCTGATAATAGTTTTCCCAGAGCGGGAACTGGTTCAGGCGGGCATCGGCTGCCTTCAACGATGTTGCAATCCCCGCAGCACGTGTTGCCGCAGCGGAAGCATCGATTTCAAGCTGAATAATCCGCTCGTTCAACGTCGCGTAGGCAGGGTTGAAGCGTGCTGTGCGGATTGGAGTCGACTTGCGGTACTTGACCAGACGTAGCCGAAGCTCAGCCAGCTGCTTTGTCTTTACAACGATGGCATCGGCGCTTGGTCCGAGCGTTGTCCCCAGCGATGTCAGTTCGGTTTCAAGCTCATCGATTTTGACCTGAAACGACTGAACGGTTGGGTCTGCATCGGCGGATGGGATGTCGCTTCTGGTCGTCGGGATAGACTTCAGGCGCTCACGGCTGCTTTCGATCTTTCGCTGGGCCTCGATAGAACCAGCGCGAGCGGTGTTGTATGCAATCTGTAAATCGGTAACAACTTGCTGCTGGGCTTCGCGGTTACTCAGCAAGTCAGGAAGGTTTTTGTCCTTTTTAAGCGTCTGCAGCTCGGTCAGTGCAGTCATCGCGTCATCATTGTTGACTTTTGCCTGATCTGTTGCAAACTGACTGGCTTGCCGCAGGCTGGACTCACCTTTGGTCTTTACATTTTCGGTATAGACATCCACCAATGTGTTTGCGGTATCGCGAACAAGACTGGGGTTGTCGCCCTCGACAGTGACTTCAATAATGGATGTGTTTTCAACGACATCGACGGAAACAATAGGAAGAGCTTTGGCGCTTAGTCTGCGTCCAACTTCATCTTTGATTTCCGACCGTTGAATCATCTCAACCTGAGTCAGTGGGGAGTATTGCTGGCTGAGCTGAAACAGGGCAGCAAGTGGATCCGTGCTGACATTGTTGATGACATAGGATGGCGGAGAAACAAGCAGACGTGCGACGGCTCTGTATGTGGGGGCCTGAACCATGGTGATCAGTACGCCGACCACCAGAACAAAAGCAAAGACCTGAAAAATGACCAGTCTACGCCGGCGGAACATGTCACCATATTCCTGCAGCGACAGCGATTGGCCGGTTTCGTTTACGCTTTCAACTCGTTCTTGCATGTAGCCCCTCGGGCGACATGGATACTCCCCAGCATCAGTACGCCCCTTCCGCTTTCAATACTGCTGGTATTACACGCAATAACACCCAACAGTCAAGCAGAATAGAACGGTGACGCAGATATTCCAAGTCCAGGTCAACCCATTCCGAAAAAGTGAGTCTACTACGTCCTGTCACCTCGCGGAGGCACAACAGGCCAGGTTTGCCCTGTAAACGAGATTTTTGCAGTGTGGAATATGCATCAACTTCTTTTGGAAGATGAGGTCGCGGACCGACCAATGTCATCGTCCCAGAAAGAACCAACCATAGCTGCGGGAGCTCATCGATCGAAAGACGACGGATTGCACGCCCAACTCGGGTCACGCGCGGGTCGTTTGCCATCTTAAAGATGACATCCCCAGCTTCGTTTTGAGCAGAGAGCTGCTCCTTGATTGCATCGGCATCGCGGCGCATGCTGCGAAATTTAGTGAATAGGAACTCGCGCCCGTGTTGACCAACACGAAGCTGGCGGTAAAAGACCGGGGTGCCATCTTCCAGTGCGATAAAAATCGCAACGCAGGCCATCACTGGCGACAGCAAAATCAACGCAATAGACGAGACCACGATGTCAAGTATGCGCTTAAATGCCTCCTCAACGGCAGTAAGTGGGCGTACAGACCCCAGCTCACCGGCACAATGCTTGGAAACAGCAGCAGGTAACTTTACAGACATGGCACATCGGACACTTTTTCGGGCAATTCCATTTGAAACAGTCGAATTTTCAATCATCGGTGCATTTCCACGCAGTACCACCCGCTCAGTATGTCAGGAGGTAGAAAATTCTCAACGATAGTCACACAGTGGTAGCCACTGAATGCGTTTCAGCGAGATTCTAACACAATGATATTCGGTAAATGTTTCCCCAATCCTAAGTGGAATAATCATCTAGTCGGCTATACTTCACGGGTGACTAAGCACCCCGATGCGTCTCCCGCATCCAACATTCTCTGCGATACGGGCGCAGCGTTCTGCAAACGCCTTGCTGCAGCCCCCGAACTCCTCCCCGATGTCGACGAGCAGGCAGATAATGCCATCAAAATCCTCGTCCTTGCAGCCCTTCGCGTGCAACATCACCTGACAGCGGTGGCGCCAACCGTCTGCCGAACACTTGGTGGCTTGGAGGCCGTGCGCTTCGACATTCGGCAACGGGGATGCATATACCTAGTCTGGAATCCGACAGCAGAAGTAGTCGTAGGCGGAATCATCCCGGCGTTTCCAGAGCTCACCCTCGCACCGCATGAAGGCCGTATTCTGACCACCGATGAGCCAATAGGCCCCAGTGAATCTCTCCTTAGCGCCTACTCCGGCCTCGTCAAGTCAACCGCCACCGTCATCAGCGCAGACATCCGGCCCGACCCATACGCCGGGGCATGCGTCGTTATCGGAGGTCGAGCCGGCGACACCCACGATGTGGTCATGTTTCACCGTGCAGGTGGCGAAGCACTAGCCATCACGATTGAAAACGTCCCGACCATTCACACAATCGCTGACAATATTGTTGTCGCAGTCCCCGAGCACCTCCGGCGCTACATGGTCACCGCCAGTGGCATCACAGCAGGCTCATACTTTGTTAACACTGCAGGCGAAATCTCCACCTGGATGAACACCGAAATCACCGCAACCAGTGAGCTCACCGGACATCTCGATCCACTGCCTCTCGATGTCATCATCAACAACTATCCAGCCCAGCGCATCGATGACATTACGCTTCTGGAAGGCACAAACAGCATCCGCGCACGCTACGCGGGCACGACGCCACCTGAAAATACACTTTTCCTCCCCGATGCCGCATGTTGGTGCGGGGAGCTTGCCCCTTGGAGGATTGAATCCGCTTGAGTCATTACCGTCAACCAGCACCGCACATCACACAGGCAGTCCTCGCACCCGCAAACCCAACCATCTCGTTTTCACCCGACAGAAAACACTTCCTCGCGATCGAACATCCAAGCCATCCATCCCTGGATGCCTTAGCAAAGCCGTTCCTAAAGCTTGCCGGCTCACGCTGGGACCCGACGCGCCCTGGCTACCAAACCACCCTCCACGGCTCAGAAATCCGCATCACAAACGTTGCAACCGGCCAGACACGAACGGTTACAGACCTGCCAGCCGGAATCCGAATCGATGGCGTTAACTGGAGTCCGGACAGCCAGTGGATGTCCGTTACGGCGGATATGGATGGCGGTGGCATCGGGCTCTATGTCATCGATGTCGAAACACAGGCATCCCGCGAAGTCACCGGCCTACGCCTCAAGGATTCCCTGGCGGCAACAACGCAGTGGCTCCGTGACAGCTCAGCGATTTACGCAACGGCTGTTCCGGATGACCAACCGCCTTTCCCACAGCCGACCGCAACCCCGGATGGTCCCAACATTCAGGAAAGCCACGACAAACGCACGCGCACAGCCACTTATCAGGATTTGCTGACATCCCCACATGATGAAGCCTGCTTTTCACACATCATCACTTGCCAGCTGGTACGCATCGCCATTCAAGACCTTGCCATTGAACGCATCGGCGAACCCGTTCTGCTAGGCAGCTTCCGGCAATCCCCAGATGGCAACTTCCTACTGGTAACCATCCTCCAGCAGCCATTCTCGTACCGCGTCCCCGTGCACCTGTTTGCGCGCTCCGTTCAGATTTGGACATCCAATGGGGATGTGTCGCAAACGATTTGTGACATCCCGATGATGGATGAGATTCCACCGCAAGGCGTACCGGTGGGTCCGCGCGGCATCCAGTGGATTCGCCTGATGCCTGCGACGCTTCTCTGGACCGAAGCCCTCGATGGTGGAGATCCGAAAGCGGAAGTTCCGCATCGTGACCGCCTGATGCTAAGCGAGATCAGCGCGACCACGACAGATGAGCCACGCGAGATCGTGCGGCTACAACACCGCTTTGCGGACATCGACTGGCTGCCACGGACTGGCGATGTAATCCTGACAGAATATGATCGTGACCGGCGCTGGAGAACCAGCTGGCGGACATCACTCTTCGATGCCACCAACCGCGAGGAGCTGTGGAGTCTATCCGTTAACGATGCGTACAACGACCCGGGCGACTTGGTCTACGAGACGCTCCCGGATGGAACGAGCGTTGTTCGTGAGAGGGATGGCATTTGGTTCCTCACGGGACGTGGCGCAACCGCGGAAGGTGACCGGCCATTTCTGACGGCTTTTCACCCCGGGGATGGCATCACGGTCGAAGTGCACCGCTGCGGCGTAGATGCATTTGAAACCTTTGTCGGCTTCAGCCATGAGGAAGACTTAATATTGTCACGCCAGGATCCGGCAACCCCGCCAAACCTCTGGCTCAATGGTCGTAACCTGACGGGCTTTGTGGACCCGCACCCAGACCTTACAGGGATGCACCGTGAGCTAGTCCGCTATAAGCGCTCTGATGGAGTGCAGCTGACAGGAACGCTGTTTCTGCCTCCTGGGCACGACCCGAAGCGGGATGGTCCTCTACCCACGCTTTTCTGGGCCTACCCGGAAGAATATTCCGACCCAGCAACCGCCGGACAGGTGCGCGGCTCGGATCGTGTCTTCACACGCCTCGCGGGCACAAGCCCGGTCTGGTTTGCTGCAGCTGGCTGGGCGGTGCTCGCGGATGCATCCGTCCCCGTTATTGGTGACCCGGACACGATGAATGACACATTTGCTGAGCAAATCGTGGATGCTGCCAAGAGTGCTGTAGACATGCTGGTGTCGCGAGGTATTTCAGACCCGCACCGCATTGTCTGTGGCGGACACTCCTATGGCGCATTTATGACAGCCAATCTGCTTGCCCACGCACCGGGTCTCTTTTCGGCGGGCATTGCCCGTTCTGGTGCTTACAACCGGACGCTGACTCCCTTTGGATTCCAGTCTGAAAGGCGTACGTATTGGGAGGCGCAAGAGATTTATCACCGCCTCTCGCCGTTTACGTATGCAGACAAGATCACGGACCCAATCCTCCTGATACACGGCGCAGCGGACAACAATCCGGGGACACATACACAGCAATCAGAACGCTTCTATCAAGCCCTCGCCGCACACGGAGCGACAGTGAAGCTGGTTTTGCTGCCGCATGAGTCTCACGGCTACCGGGCGGCGGAGTCCATCCTCCACACGCTTGCGGAAATGCTGGACTGGGCGAACACCTGGAGCGACCAGCGGCTGGCTGACCGTAAGTGGTCTCCTGTACGTGGTAAGGTTAAGCCATAATGTCCCTCGATTCTACTGGTGTGGCATCCGTTGAAAACCTCACCGTTCGCTATGGCACGAAGACGATTTTGTCGGACTTCTCCCTCGTCATCCCCGATGGCTGTACAGGTTTGCTGGGGCCAAACGGCGCCGGTAAAACAACCCTCCTCAAAACGCTTCTTGGCTTTGTAAGTCCGGCAGGCGGCCGTGGTCAGGTTCTTGGCCTCGATGTCGCAACGCAAGGGATGCTCATTCGCCAGAAAATTGGCTTGATGCCCGAGCAGGACTGCCATATCCCAGGGATGAACGCCGTCACATTTGTCGCGTATGCGGGCGAGCTGGCAGGGATGCCGGCATCCCAAGCCATGCGCCGTGCCCACGAAGTCCTTGAATACTGCGGCCTCGGTGAAGCCCGCTACCGTAACGTAGAGACCTACTCTACGGGTATGAAGCAGCGTATCAAGCTCGCGCAAGCCCTTGTTCATGGGCCAAAGCTGCTGTTTCTGGATGAACCGACCAACGGTCTGGATCCGGAAGGCCGTGACCAGATGCTGGAGCTGATCCGTGATGTCAGCCATGGCAAGGGCCTCTCGGTTGTCGTGTCAAGCCACCTCCTCCCGGACATCGAACGGACCTGCGACTCAGTCCTCGTGCTTCGTCGCGGTGAGCTGATTCTCTCGGGACCCATCGATGCCTTGCGTAGTACAACCGGCTGCACCGTAGATGTTGAGCTTGCAGAACGGTCAGCGGCATTCGGCGAGTCCATCACCGCCCTTGGCGGAACCGTGGGCGAGATCAAAGGCAATCGTGTTCGTGTGGC
>CAIWTR010000441.1 GCA_903915615.1 uncultured Armatimonadota bacterium | reverse complement strand
GTAGCCAAATGCCGTCTCCTAGCAAATCCCAAGGCCTAGCTTTACCCCGCCGGCGCTGACAACACCAATACGCTGCCCCGGCGTGTAGTTCGGATAGTTCACGCCGTAGCGCTCGAAAAGGGGGTCCAAGTACTGCCGAAGCGGGAAGAACTCACCAAATGGCACCAGCTGACGCTTTGCGTACGCATCCCCGATATGGCCATCCGGGTCGAACGCACGAATCACATTGCCGACATCCCCGCTTTGCCGATGCTCACCGAGCCCCGTAATTAGCGTGGTGTTCCAAGCTTTCGACAAGGATGCAAATACAGGGAGGTCGCTCTGCGTAATGGGCACTGTTCCCTCTGGCCAGAGGACAAAATCCACCACACGCGGGTTCGGGGTCGCCGCCGGGTTTGTCTCCGGGCTTGCGGGGTCAACTCCGCCGGAGTATTCCTTGTTCAGCTCCCGGATACGGGTTGCCGTGATGTCCGCATATTGCTGAAGTGCGCTCCCACGGTCCATGCCGCGGTCTTCATTTCCCTGCACCAAAAGACCGAATGTTCGTCCCGGATAGTCGGAGTCCAGCGTTCGCGTTGACCACGATGCAATACTAAAGAGGCCAAGAATTCCCTGCGCCGTGATAAGTCCGACTGCCAGGATCGCAGGCTTAAACCGACGGGTCATCGCCGTGTGCACCAGACATCCACTGATAAACACCGCACTCGCGCTCACACCCCAAGCGCCCATCACCTCCGCGGCCTGCAGCCATGGCAACGCCATCGGGTGACTGAACACCGTGGATGTCAGAAACCACGGAAAGGCATACGTGCCCGTGGAGCGCGCCCACTCAAAGCAAACCCATGCCGCAGCAAACATCAATGGTCGATAACGATTACCGACTTTCGGCAAAACCGCCCCGGTAATCAAGCCGAAAATGCCAAACAGAATTGTCTCGAGGATGACTAAGCCGATGTAGGGGCCATCATCGATGGCCCGCATCCACTCGACCCCGATGCCGTATAACGCCGCCGCATGGAGCGCGGCATACAGCATCGCCGACCGGGCACGCTTGCTGTGCGCAATCAACCACATCAGGATTCCCGGCGCGACCCACGCCAGCGGCCAGATGTTTAAAGGCGAAAAGGCGCACCACATGAGTGCGCCTGAGAGGAGGGCGATGCCCGGTTTCATCCACCATCCACTATGGATGGCTTTTGCCTTTACGCTGCTATTTGCCAAGCGCTAGTTTCCTGGAATCCAGGATTCGCCCGGCTTCACCGATGCCGCAGTGCGCGCCATCAGCTCCGCCGCATTATCGGCATCCGCGAGGGAAACAATCTCACACGGTGTGTGCATATAGCGCAGTGGGATTCCGACAAGTCCAGTGATCATGCCAGCGCGGTTGACCTGCATCGCGTTTGCATCCGTGCCCGTGCCGCCACCGTAGACCTCAATCTGGTAAGGGATTTTGTATTCAACGGCTTGTGCGACCAACCTGTCGGCGAGCTTGCGGTTTGCATTGGCTCCACGCAGAATCGTAGGTCCATTGCCCAGCTTGACATCCGGGTGCAGGCGCTTGTCCATGCTTGGGAAGTCGGTTGCAAATGTGACATCGACGGCGATACCGATTTCAGGGTTGATACCAAAGGCGCTGGTCTTTGCGCCGCGGAGGCCAACTTCTTCCTGAACGGTAGCGACTGCGAAAACAGCGGCTTCCGGCTGCAGCATCTTGACGCGGCGGAGCGCTTCGGCAACAGCCCAGGCACCCACACGGTTATCAAATGCGCGGGCAGCGGCACGGTCACCGACGAGGCGGGTAAATCCGGCATCAATCGTAATCGCATCGCCAAGCTGAATACCTGCATCGATGGTCTCAGTGCGATTGACCGCACCAACATCCACCCAAAGGCCTTCCAGCACAGGCGCTTTGGTGCGCTCATCTGGCGTCATCACGTGAATCGGCTTCTTGCCGATCACACCCGGGACTGCTCCCTTTGCGGTGTGAATTTGGACGCGCTGACCAACCGCATTGGTGAGGTCATGACCGCCAACCCGGCTGAAGAAGATGTAGCCATTTTCATCGATGTAGCTGACTTGGTAGCCGATTTCATCGATGTGGCCGGCAAGCATGATTTTCGGGAAGCCTTCGGGGTTTACCGATGCGATGACCGAGCCCATGGCATCGGTTTCGATGGTGTCCGCGAATGCGCCGACATAGCTGCGAAACACGGCTGCATTGCGCTCTTCGTAGCCACTTGGGGATGGCGTCTCAACGAGTTCCTTCAGGAAATCCAGTGCTGCATCATTCATGGTGTCTGTCCTTAAATTGAAGCGCAATGCGCTCTACGTTACGATTTTCGGCAGGATATTACCCAAACCTCACCCTATAAACGGCTAAATCTGTACATCCAGCTGGTCACAAAGCCATGTGTAGTCCCATGAAAGGTCTCGCATCGCATCGTACCGGCCGCTTGCGCCGCCATGTCCGCTTGAGAGATCGGTAATAAAGAGGAGTGTATTGGAATCTGTCTTCAAGCGGCGTTTACGGGCAACATACTTCGCTGGCTCCCAGTACATCACTTGCGAGTCGTTGTACCCGGTACGCACCAGCGTGCTCGGATAGTCCTTGGCCTCGAGGTTGTCATACGGGCTGTAAGCCTGCATCCAGTGATATTCCTCTTCGATATTGGGATTTCCCCACTCGATGTATTCGCCTACCGTTAGCGGAAGGGTGTCATCTAGCATTGTGTTGATGACATCCACGAACGGAACGTAGTTCATGACCAGGCGGCAGAGGTCTGGGCGCTGGTTGACGACGGCTCCGAGGAGGAGGCCACCGGCGCTTCCGCCGCGAATGGCAAGGCGTCGCGGGTGCGAGTAGCCTTCGGACTTCAGGAAGTCACCGACGGCAATAAAGTCGGAAAATGTGTTTTGTTTGTGCTGCATTTTCCCGGCATCGTGCCAAGTCTTTCCAAGGTCACCGCCGCCACGGATATGCCCGATGGCGTAGACAAACCCGCGGTCGAGGAGTGAGACGAGGCTGCTCTGGAACTGGACAGGGATGGTGATGCCGTACGAGCCGTAGCCATAGAGCAGACACGGAGCGGTTCCGTTAATAGGGGTGTCCTTGTGATGGACGATACTCACCGGGACGCGGGTGCCATCCGGGGCCGTCGCATGGAGGAAGGAGCTGACATAGTTTGTCGTGTCAAAGCCTCCAAGGATTGCCGTTTGCTTGAGCAGCGTGAGCTCGAGAGTGTCGAGGTTGACATCATAGATGGAGCTCGGCATCACGAGTGAGCTGTACGAAATCCGCAGCGTGGTTGTGTCAAAGCAGTGGTTTTGGTCGAGGGTGACGGTGTAGGTTGGCTCGGGGAATGCGACGAGCTGGTCCAGCCCGGTTGCAAAGCTCAGAACGCGCAGCTGTGGCCGTCCGCCGCAGCGCTCACTGATCACCAGGTGTCCACCGAAGCAGTCGACGGATTCGCGCATCGTTTCCGTGTCAGCCCCAAGCACCTCTGTCCAGTTTTCCTCTTGTGGGTCGCTGACAGGTGCCGCGACGATGCGAAAGAGTGGAGCATCCTTATTGGTCCGGATGTAAAAGAGACCATCCCGGTGGTCGAGGTCGTACTCGTGTCCATCCTCGCGGGGAAGCACAACCACTGGAGAAGCCTTCGGGTCATCCGCCGGGATTGTATGAAATTCGCTCGTGGTCTGGCTGGTGGTTCCAAGCACGATAAACGCATTGTCGCGCGTTTTGGTCACAAAGACGCGGAAAAGGGCATCGGGCTCGTGGTAGACAACCGTTCGTTCGGCCGGGTTACTCAGGGATGTCCGCCAAATGGTGTCGGAGCGTTTTGCATCATCTTCGGTGACGATATAAAGGCTGTCGCTGTCATTTGCCCAAATGATGCCGCGGGCTTTGCCAAAGCTTGCGATGTCTAGGCCGGTTTCGAGGTCCCGGACGTGGAGCTGGTATTCGCGAAAACCGGTGGTGTCAACGGAGTACGCCAGGTAGCGGCCGCAGTCGGTGATCGTCACG
This sequence comes from uncultured Armatimonadota bacterium, assembly GCA_903915615.1. Classification (GTDB taxonomy): domain Bacteria; phylum Armatimonadota; class Armatimonadia; order Armatimonadales; family Armatimonadaceae; genus CAIRTT01. The sequence continues at coordinate 445 of CAIWTR010000441.1, read as the reverse complement.
GTTCCAAGCGAGAAAAATGCATGTCCTTCCGACATTTTGTTGCCATCGATGACAATTTCTTCAACATCCGACCCGATAGGTTTTCGGCAGTGAATGGAGTACTGCTTTCCCTCTTCGGTGCGCATGTAATAGGAAAAGTTACCTTTGCGGTAGGGGACGCTGAGGTCGGTTTGTTGGATGCGGCCAATCAGCTCATTGTAGAGATGGTGGCGTTTTTCGGCGAGGTGCGCGGCCATGCGGTCGGCGTAAGAGTTCTCATCCTCTAGGTAGGAGCGTACTTCCGGGTTGTCTTTCTCACGAAGCCAATGGTACTCATCGGTGCGTGTAACACCATGAATGGTGTGGGTGACGGGAACCTGCTTCGCTACAGGAGGCGTGTGGGAACGGACAAACATGTACGTACAGTGTATCAAGGTGGCTTTGATACCGGGCGCTCACCTTTACT
>CAIWTR010000440.1 GCA_903915615.1 uncultured Armatimonadota bacterium | reverse complement strand
CCGGAGCCCGGGACAACAAGCGCGCGTGGAACGGAGACTTTGTGGCCCTTGATGACGCCAGCCGCTGCACGGAGGTCTTCAATGCGGCCATTCGTGCATGAGCCAATCCACACGGTGTCCACCTGGATAGAACGTAGAGGCGTGCCCGCAGTAATGCCCATGTAGGTAAGCGCCTGCTCACAGGCCCGCTTGTCGCTCGTGATTGTGAAGTCATCCGGGCTTGGGACCACAGCACTTAGCGGTGCGACCTGCCCTGGGGATGTTCCCCAAGTCACATGCGGTTGTATTTGAGCTGCATCCAGAATGACTGTCGTGTCAAACGTTGCGGCTTCATCGGTTTTGAGCTCGGCCCACACGGCAACTGCCTTGTCCCACTCAGCACCCGCGGGCGCATATGGGCGACCCTTGAGGTACGCAAATGTGGTCTCGTCTGGAGCAATCATCCCGGCGCGTGCACCCGCCTCGATCGACATATTGCAGACCGTCATGCGGCCTTCCATCGAGAGGTTGCGAATCGCATCGCCGGTGTACTCGACAACATAACCCGTTGCGCCATCAGTGCCGATTTTGCCGATGATGGCCAAAATGATGTCCTTAGCAGTGGCATCCGGGTGGAGAGTGCCTTCCAAGCGGATCTCCATGGTCTTTGGAGTCGTCTGTTGGAGGCACTGGGTGGCGAGGACGTGTTCTACTTCGCTCGTACCGATACCGAATGCGAGCGCTCCAAAGGCTCCGTGTGTGGATGTGTGGCTGTCTCCACAGACGATGGTCTGGCCTGGCTGTGTGTAACCAAGCTCAGGCCCCATCACGTGGACGACGCCCTGTCGTTCAGAATGGAGGTCATAGAGGGTGACACCGAACTCTGCACAGTTGGTCGCAAGTGTTTCGATCTGCTGCAGCGAAATCGGATCGACAATCGGCAGCGAGCGGTCGGTTGTTGGGACGTTGTGGTCCATCGTGGCGATGGTGCGGTCTGGGCGGCGTACTTTTCTACCGGATACACGGAGGCCTTCAAAGGCTTGTGGGCTGGTTACTTCGTGAACAAGGTGGAGGTCGATGTAAAGGAGGGATGGCTTTCCTGTTTCGGCATGGACAACATGGGTGTCCCAAATCTTCTCAAAAAGTGTACGCGCTTTCATATAACTTAGATTATAGGATATTGGCCTTCACTACCTGCTCAGACTGGAAATGACCACATTGAAATGTAAGTCATGTCGTATTGTAGCCAATCAGCTGTTTGCCAAGCAGGCCATCGACAGACGACACGACAGGCGGTTGTGCGTAGCACTTGAACTGAGTATTTGTCCAGCTCTGAATGGCACTAATGAGACTCACTAGACTACCTTTGTTCAACAGAAATTTCTCAAGATGACTTTTATGAACTTCGGCTACGGTGGGTTTTGTGGGGTGTCAGATAGCGATGGTACTAAACTGATGGTGTCTGCTAAATCACGTCGTTCACTGCAAAATTATGCAAGCAACTTAACTTTGAGACACGTTTATGGGAACTATCTCACGTCTTCTATGCGTCATTTTCTTCACTGTTGTGCCATGACTGGCATGTCGCTTTGGAGATGAATCAGATGAAGTCAAATGTCATCCTATTGGGTGGACTTGTCCTTGTTGGAGTCGCGATTGGTGCCTGTGTCCGTGATGCGAGGACATCTATTCTCGGGGTAGGCTCGCTAAGTGCCGTGGCTGCTGCTCCATATGATGCATCCAAAGAACCCATTGTGGCTGCCGTAAAGCTCGCAGCTCCCGCCGTGGTCTCTATCGACACAACGAGCCGGCAGGTTTATCAGGTATTTGATGACCCCATGGATCGCTTCTGGGGCAATGGTGGTCGGCGGGAAACCCGGGAGGTTCCGCGGGGAGCTGGCTCTGGTGTTCTCCTCAAGGATGGTTATGTCCTTACAAATCAGCACGTTGTTGGCGAGGCAGTCGATACAAATGGCTCGATAACGGTGCGCCTTCCCGATGGCCGTAGCTTTAAGGCATCCGCTGTCGGTACAGACCGCAGCACAGATGTTGCCCTCTTGAAAGTCGAAACCAAGGATTCCCTTCCAGCGTCATCCCTTGGATTGGATGGCAGTCTTGTCCCGGGGCAATCTGTCATCGCCATTGGTAATCCAGTGGGCTTGTCCGCATCTGTTTCCAGTGGTGTGGTGAGTGCTCTCGGGCGGCCAATTGCCGTAGAAGATCGCCTCTACGAGAACCTCATCCAAACCGATACTGCGATCAACCCTGGAAATTCAGGAGGTGCCCTCGTCGATCTCGGCGGCAGAGTGGTTGGAATCAACACACTTGTCCGAAATGATGCCCAGAACATCGGGTTTTCGATTCCGATTCAGACCGCGATGCGTGTTGCGGACTCACTTCGCAAGTTTGGTAAGGTCCGGAGACCGACGGCT
>CAIWTR010000439.1 GCA_903915615.1 uncultured Armatimonadota bacterium | reverse complement strand
GTCTTTTTATTTCAAACACAGCCAGTAAGCGACGTCTGTCGAATGGAACAGATATAGAGAACAGCGCTCCCGCAACAAGGGAATCGACATGTTTGTGCTGCTTGGCGATCCGAATGCGGCGAACACGACGGCCGGGCTTACGGTGAAGCTGACAAAGCCGATTTAGGGCTGGACTTTCAACACAATTCACCCGGCTCCGGTACGATAGGCAAACACCATGAAAATGCCAGAATTTTCCATTCGATGTCTGTTTTCTCTTGCCGCAGTTAGTCTGCTTGCAGCTCCATTGCACGCGCAAGACCTTTTCGGCGCCGGGGCCGGGAGCTATACAACGCGGCTGCCTGCCGGCGCGAAGGAGCCTGCGGAGACGCCATTCATCACATCAAATGTCAAAGGCCCCGTCCCGACAAATGACTGGTGGAGCTCCCTCGTCTTCCAAAAGTTCTCCAACCAGATGTTCCCGCACCCGCTTGGCATCCAGGCACAGACCGATGGACTTCGCATTTACTACCCGGGCACGGGCTACACGGCGAACAAAGAGGGTGTGTTCACGGCCATCATGGGCGCACCAAATGACATCACGATTGGGCACAGCGCAAACGCCAAGTTCCCGGATGCCCGCGTGGACAGCTGGAGCGACTGGTTTGTGACGGCCTGTTTTGGCGATGCAAGTGCAAGCAGCACTGCAAACCTCAAGCTGACATTTGGCCACGGGTCGCCATTTGTCTATGGCCGTATCCGCGGTGGAAATCCAACATTTACATTTGCGAATGCTGTCACGCCAGTGCCCGTCGAAGGGCATCCTGGAGCAGTCACAGTTCAAATCGCCAATCGCACCTACGGACTTTACGCGCCAGCGGGCGCGAAGTGGGAAGGCGCTGGGACGAAAGTTCTTACCGCATCCTCTTCCAAGGACTTTTTCTCCGTTGCGTTATTGCCTGATCGCTCCGCTGAAACCATCGCTCGCTTTGCCGCTGTCGCACATAACCACGTCACCGACTCCAAGGTTGTATGGCAGTACAACGAAGCAAAGTCGGTTGTCACATCGCGCTACGCGATCACGACAAAGCCGATGCAAGGCACGAGCACAAAAACGCTTTATTGTCTGCTTCCTCATCAGGCGCTGCGCTCCAAGGACACGCTCACCGGACAGACCTACCGGACCAGCCGCGGGGAGATACAGCTCGCCGAAGGCAACGGCTTTACGACCACAACGCCGTTTCAGGGAGTGCTTCCGGTCATCCCGGATGTCGGTATCCCCGAACCCGCACGCCTGTCCCGTTATGTAAACGATGAAGCGGCGACGTATAAATTCGATATCGCCGATACGTATTGGACTGGCAAGGCGCTCGGCAAGCTCGCGACGCTCTCCGCCATCGCCGATGCCACGAACAACAAACCAGCCCAAAAGCAGTCTCTCGACAAGACAAAAGCCCTACTCGAGGACTACTTCACGGCTGCGGGGACGCCCAAAGGCATTTTCTACTACAACAAGCCGTGGGGGACGCTAATCGGGTATCCGGCGAGCTTTGGCTCCGATGAAGCCTTAAATGACCATCATTTCCACTACGGCTACTTCATTCGAGCCGCTGCCGAAGTCCTGCGACAGGATCCACAGTGGGGCTCCAAGGCGAAGTGGGGCCCGATGGTCGAAATGCTCATCCGGGACTGCGCGAACCCAAGCCGCACCGACCCGATGTTCCCATTCCTGCGCAACTTTGACATTTATGAAGGCCACACCTGGGCGGATGGCAAGGGCGATTTCGCGGATGGAAACAATAACGAGTCCAGCAGCGAAGCGATGAATGCATGGACGGGGCTGATTCTCTGGGGGGAGCTGACGGGGAATAAGGCAATCCGGGATGCGGGCATTTACCTCTATGTGACCGAAAAGGATGCCATCGACAGCTACTGGTTTGGCATCCACAAAAACTACCCCGATGCCTTTACGCCGCAGTACGCCAGCATGGTCTGGGGCGCAAAAGCGGTGTATGCGACCTGGTTCTCGGGCGATCCCATCCACATGCACGGCATCAATATCCTGCCACTGCAGAGCGGCAGTCTGTATCTTGGGACGCACGGAACGGCGATCAAGCCATTTGTGGATGTCCTTGAACGCGAGCGCATCGCATTCGATAAAAAGGATGCGAAGCGCGATCAAAGCCTGCCGCCACGCATCGGAAAGCAGCTCGGCGGCTGGGCGGATGTCATCCAAATGTACCAAGTCCTCGCCGACCCGGCTGGCGCATTTGCGGCATCCGATTTTGACAAACAGGAAATCGAAGCGGGTAACTCGCGGGCGAATTACTACCAGTGGATGCAGACGATGAATAAGCTTGGCCGCGTTGATGCCGGCATCACGGCGGATATTCCGACCTATGCGGTCTTTAAGAATGTCGACAAGCGCACCTACATCGCGTTCAATGGCGGCGCGAAGGCGCGGGTTGTTCGCTTCTCGGATGGAACATCGTTTAGTGTTGCGCCCCGCACGACGAAAGTCCATTCCCGCTGACAGATCATGGCAGCCGTCGTTCAAGGAACTATAGAAATGCAAAAGCCACCACAACCCGTTCAAAAGCGAAAGCCACTCGATGCATCCGCGGCGCTGCGTCAAAACACATCTGCCATGAGCTGGCCGCAATTCCGCGGCCCGGGAAGCAGTGGCGTTGGCATTTCCCCGGTGCTACCTACCGAGTGGTCAGCGACAAAAAATGTCCTCTGGAAGACTGCGCTGCCCGGGCGGAGCTGGAGCTCACCAATCGCATTTGGCGAACGCCTCTATGTAACCTGCGTTATCCGCGAAGGG
>CAIWTR010000438.1 GCA_903915615.1 uncultured Armatimonadota bacterium | reverse complement strand
GTGTGTAAAGCAACGTACAGATGAAAATGTGCGTTTTTCTGCCATATTTAGGATGTGCGCCGGGATGGTTACGACTAGGTAACAAAGGTAGGACTTGCTAGGCTAAATCGAGAATCACAAGGATAGAAATGCATCTGGAATCACCCCCATCCAAGAAGCTCGTCGTCCATGACTTCACCAGCCTTCAAAGTGAGGCTGTCGGTACCTGTGCCAGCCTTGGCTTGCAGCTGGTCGTCCTGTCCGATGTTGTGGCGGGGGATGCAGGCGCGATCACTAGGCATCACCGGGACTTTTTCTCCCTCTACGTCGCTCGGCGCGGCTCTGGAAATCACCTCATCGATGGCAAATCGTACTCCGTTGTTCGCGGGGATGTGTTTGTGATGTGGCCCGGGATGGAGCACTGGTTTGATGGCGGCGATGACCTTTGGTTTGACACCATTCATTTCCAGGCGGAAATGTTTGATGAGCAGACCCAGGACATTTTGGCTAAGATGGCGGGCTTCTCGGCACTGATGCTCGCTGACAGCGCTCCTGACTCAAACTTCCGCTTTGGTGGGCGCTGGCTCCATCTGACACCGGTTGCGTATGAGCAGGTGAGCACGTGGATGAGCGAGATCCGGGATGAGTGGCGCTCCGGGACCCTCGATGGGATGCTTGTTTGCCGGGCAACCTTTTTACGGCTGCTCATTTTCCTAGCGCGTGCCCGTGCGAAGTCGGCTCCAACAGATGCTGCCATCCATAAAGCCGGACATGCGGCCACCGTGGCTGCGGCGATTCGCTACATGGAGGATGGCTTTGCGGGACCACTGCGTATCGAACAGGTCGCAAGTGCTGTTTTTCTGTCCCCGGATCGCTTTACGGAAGTCTTTTCGGCCGAGGTTGGGATGACGCCTCGTGCCTATGTTCGCCGCTTGCGTGTCGAGCGCGCCGTCAGCCTCCTCCAGACCACAGAGCTGACTCTGGCGACGGTGGCCGAACAAAGTGGCTTTGCGGATGCTGCACACCTCTCCCGCGTTGTCCGCGAGGTGACCGGCGACACGCCGCGCACCGTACGCTTGCGCGCGCAGCAAAGCGCCGGGCGTGGGCGACTCGTGCTAGAATCGCGGAATGGAGACACAACGCCTGTGGCCTGAGGGCCGGATGCCCCTTTCCCTCGATAATGGCAAAGATGCCATTCCGACGCTCACGATTTACAAGCCTGCGAAGCCAAATGGCAATGCAGTCGTGGTTTGCCCGGGTGGCGGCTACGGTGGCCACGCCCCGCATGAAGGCGAGCCCATCGCGAAGTGGCTCAACACCCTCGGCTTGACCGCACTCGTCGTAACGTACCGTCTTGGGACGCAAGGGTATCGCCATCCGGCACCGCTGCTCGATGCGCAGGAAGCGATTCGCCAAGCCCGTGCGATGGGCCTCAGGAAAGTCGGAATCCTCGGCTTCAGCGCCGGCGGACACCTCGCGAGCACCGCGGCAACCCATTACACATCTGATTGCCGCCCGGATGTCGCCGTCCTCGTCTACCCCGTCATCGATATGAATGGCCCGTACACCCACGTCGGCAGCCGGAACAATCTCCTTGGTGACAAGCAGACGATTGCGCTAAAGCTCAATCTGTCCAACCACTTAATGGTCAACAAGGACACGCCGCCGACATTCCTGATGCACACCTACGATGACACCGTTGTGCCGGTCGAAAACAGCCTGCTGTTTGCGCAGGCTTGTGCGGCGCATAAAGTGCCATTTGCGCTCCAGGTTTATGAAAAGGGTGCGCATGGGGTTGGGCTAGGATCGGCATCCGCGCCTGAGACATTTGAGTGGCCAAAGGCATGCGCGGAGTGGTTCAAAGCTCGCGGGATGGTCTGAAGCCGCCGAACCAGACACGCTTCCTGCTACACTAAGCAGTGATTATCAACGACCTGCGCTGCACGGATTTCCGCTGTCATACGCAGGTCGCTTTGTCTCCGCAGCCCGGCTTAAATGTGCTCGTCGGCGAAAATGGCCACGGCAAAACCGCTCTCCTCGAGGCGCTTTACACGCTCGCGACGAGTAAGAGCCATCGGTCACACAAAGACATCGACCTGATCCGCTTCGGCCAGCCGCTGGCGCGTATCGGCGCGGATGTGCACCGCGATGCCATCGGGCGTTCCCGCTCACTCGACTTGGTGTTTGCGCGGCCGGGTTCCGAAGGGACGGGCGGGGAGCGGAAAAGCGCGATCATCGATGGCCAGCGCGCGCAGCGCGTCGCTGAGCTGCTCGGGCATCTGAACACCGTTCTATTTTCCAGCACCGACCTTGCGATTGTGCAAGGTGAGCCTGATGAGCGTCGACGCTTTCTCGACTACGAGCTCGCGCAGGCAAGCCCGCGCTATGCAATCACGCTTGGTGCCTATCGCCGAATTCTGAATCAGCGAAATGAGCTCCTCAGGAGTATCCGCCACGGGGATGCTGGGACGGAGACGCTGGATATCTGGACGCAGCAGCTGTGTGATTTTGGCGGGAAGGTGATGTCGCGGCGGGCGGCATTTCTGGGTGGACTGGCTCCGAGGGCCAGCCAGATACACCAAAGCCTGGCAGGAGACCGCGAGCGTCTGATTGTAAAGTATGCGCCGTGCGTGGCATTTGAAGATGCATCCCCCGATGGCATCACCGCCGCGCTCACCGCGCAGTTTGAGCGCATCCGCAGTGGTGAAATCGCCCGCGGGACGAGCTTGAGCGGTCCGCAACGGGATGACATCGAGTTGCAAATGACAACCCCGGGTGGGGAAATTGTGGATGTCCGGACATTTGGCTCACAAGGACAGCAGCGTACGGTGGCGCTCGCACTGCGTCTCGCAGAGGAGGAGCTGCTCGAAGAGTGGGTGGGTGAGAGCCCGATTGTACTCCTCGATGATGTCCTCTCCGACCTCGATGTTTTGCGCCGTAGTCGTATTTTTTCGCGCTCACGCACGGGTGCACAGACATTTATCACGACAACGGACTTGAGCTCACTTCCGCAGAGTCTGGTCGCGGATGCCAAGGTGTGGCGGGTTACACCGGATGGAGTCGAAAGCTGATGGCAACCTGGGCAGCGGTGGATGCATTGCGTGGTGTGGGATTCCCGGTGATGGGTGGCTTGCATTACTGGGATGGCAACTCGCTTGGGCCATACAGCCCGGCGGTACGCACAGCGATCGATGCCGAGCTGGTGCGCTGGGAGCAGCAGGGGATTGGGGGCTGGACGGATGGCCCGGATGGTTGGTTACACCTGCCTGGCAAGCTCGCCGCGCGTCTCGAGGCGTTGCTTGGAGCCGAAAGCGGAACGGTCGCGGTCGCGGGCTCGATTACATCGAATTTGCTAAACCTCCTGCTCACGCTGCACCGTCCCGGGACGGGCCTTGCCATCGATGCCCAAGCCTTCATGAGCGACCGCATCGTGGTGGAGAGCATCGCAGAAATCACCGGGATGAGCGTTACTGACATCCACTCTATTGAGCCAAAATCTGATCGGCTTTACCAGACGGAAGCTGTGATCGCGGCGCTTCCTCGTGGCGGGACTGCGGTGCTTCCAGTGGTGGTTTATACGACGGGGCAGCGCCTCGATATGCGTGCGATTCAGGCGGCGGCGATTGCATGCGACTGCCGTGTGATCTGGGATGCCGCACATGCCATCGGGGTTGTGGCAGACCTCGGTGTGGATGTCATTGATGCGATGGTTTGGTGTCACTACAAGTGGATGAATGCGGGGCCGGGGGCGGTTGCCGGGATGTATGTGCATCCGAGACATTTGGAAATGTTGCCAGCGCTCCGTGGGTGGTTTGGGGTTGACCAGCCCCGGATGTTCGATCCAGCGGGTGTGTATGTGCCAGCGCCGGGTGCGGCTCGCTACCAGCTTGGGACGCCTCACATTTTCAGCTTGGCGGCGCTTTCGGGGGCGTTACAACCATTTGAAGCCGTGGGGTTTGCGGCGGTCGAGGCGGCCAGTAGCATTGTGACATCCGAGCTGCGTGCAAGGCTTTTGGAGACAGCAAGCGCTGGCGGCTGGCAGGTTGTTACGCCCAAAGATCCCGGGCAGCGTGGTGGGCATATTGCGCTTGCGCACGCGGGTGCTGGCCGGATGTCAAAGGCCTTACGCGGAATGGGTGTTGTTCCTGATCATCGGCCACCGGATATTTTGCGCCTGGCGCCTCCAGCTTGGGCGGTAACTGAGGGCGATATTGCGGCTGTGGTTTCCAAAATTCTGGATGCTGCCCGTGGTGTGCAGGGTGCATCGGGTGATGACAGTGACCAAGATCTGGTGCCTTAGCGACTCTAGATGAATGGTAGATTTTTTGCCAATTTGCAAGAAATCAGACCCAAGTAAGAATACTGGGTTGTCTTCCACCCTGACGAAAATGCGGGTAGGATGCAACCGATGTCTGTTGATCCGGTAATTGAGTTTCTGTTTGCTCTTTCGGATGATGAGCATATCCGCGAGGAAGAGCGCAGTGATGCGACACGTATGTTGCGTGTACGCCTGCATCGCTTTCTCCGTGAGAATGAATCCAATCCCTTTGCAGATCCATCCGCGGTGGACATGGTTCGCGACATGTTGGCAAGCGTTGAAGCGGCGTGTTTGTGCCCGACAAAGCTATTTATTCCGGATGATCTGGTTGTGCTTTCAGGTCCCGACCGGATGTTCCATCTTGATGCTGTCTTGGATGCCTAGGCAGCTGCCAGCGTAACGTATGAAATAGGGTTGCGTGGAATGGGGGTCGCACCAGTATAATTGCGGCGTGTCCGGGGGATGTTTCGTTTATTGAAACCCTCTGGCGTACAAATCCGGTTTCAAAGGCTGCCGGCGTGCAGTCAAAGGGAGTCCAGAAGATGTCAATGACAACTCGTGCATTGTTCGCAGTGACCGCGCTTGGTCTGCTCGCAGGCACCGCCAACGCGAAGCCACCATTTGCTGAAAAGGAAGGCGTGAAGTGTACCTACTGCCATACGCAACCACCTCAGCGCAACTACCGTGGCAACTTCTACAAGGCAAACAACCTTGCATTTGCTGGCTTTGATGATGCAGCAGAAGCAAAGAAGGCTGGCGTAGAGGTCGGCCCTGATGCTGATTCCAAGCCAAAGTCGATGACTGCACCTGCTGGCGGTGGCGAAGCAAAGCCTGAAGCCCCAGCTGGCCCATCGATTGATGCACTGAAGACGGCGGCAGCGAAGGCTGAAGCAGCAGCTGCAAAGGCACCTAAGGATAAGAAGTTGGCAGCAGCGGCTGGCAAGGCACTTGCTGAGCTTGGCCATGCACAGATGATGGACCAGTCGGTTCCACCACGTCTGCGCTACCCACAGGCACTGGCTACGCTGCGCAAGGCAGTCAAGGTCGATGCTACGAACAAGGCAGCAGCAGCTGACATCAAGGCGATTGAAGATGCTTACAAGAGCATGGGCCGCCCAGTTCCTAAGTCGTAGTCGTTCTTCACCTTCGTAGGTGATATTGATGTATGTGACCACTCTCCGGGTTTTCTTGGAGGGTGGTTTTTCTTTTTTGTTGAGGTGGCTTTGTTCGTTGTTCATCGAGCAGAGCGAATAAGCATGGGCCGCCCAGTTCCTAAGTCGTAGTCGTTCTTCACCTTCGTAGGTGATGAATGTGAACGTAACCACTCTCCGGGTTTTTCTGGAGAGTGGTTTTTTCTTTTGTGTTGAGGTGGCTTTGTTAGTTGCTCATCGAGCAGAGCGAATAAGCATGGGCCGCCCAGTTCCTAAGTCGTAGTTTTCATCCACCTGCTTAGGTGATGAATGTGAACGTAACCACTCTCCGGGTTTTCCTGGAGGGTGGTTTTTTCTTTTTTGTTGAGGTGGCTTTGTTCGTTGTTTATCAAGCAGAGCGAATAAGCATGGGCCGCCCAGTTCCTAAGTCGTAGTCGTTCTTCACCTTCGTAGGTGATGAATGTGAACGTAACCACTCTCCGGGTTTT
>CAIWTR010000437.1 GCA_903915615.1 uncultured Armatimonadota bacterium | reverse complement strand
GTCCCATCGATTTCGATGATGGATTCCTGTTCGGCGTAAGGGGATGCGAGGAGCAATCCGCTTAGGAACTGACTGCTGATGTTGGCACGGATCTTTGTATGCCCGCCGCGGAGGCCATTGGCTTGTATTTCAAGCGGTGGACATCCGGTGCCATTGATGGATGTAACATTTCCTCCGAGCTGTGTCACTGCTTCGATGAGATCCTGCATCGGGCGCTCGCGCATCCGTGCGACACCATCAAGGGTAACCACTCCCTTTCCCGCCGCGATGCCTGGAGTGATAAAGCGTGCCGTCGTCCCGGAGTTACCGACAAACAGGCTTGCTAACGGGATGTCAAAGGCTTGTCCAAGTCCTACAACGGTGAGTGTTTCCGCTTCAGGATTTGCGTTGATCGTAACGCCGAGCTGGCGCAGGCAATCCACCATCCGGTCTGTGTCATCACAGAAGAGTGCATTGCGGAGGACGGTCGTGCCTTGCGCGAGGGCTGACAGGAGGAGAGCCCGGTTGGTGATGCTTTTGCTTCCGGGAACGGAAACCACCTTGATGATGGGATGTTGGCAAGACTTAGCCTGATAGTTCATCACGCTGAAGGATACCGCACGACATTATCTGGATGTCGCATGCCGGAGTGCAGAAGCTTGGCAAGGGCAGCATCATCCTCTTGTGCCAGGGCATCTTTGACGGCGAGGAGGTGTTCAAGGTAGCCATCCAGCGTCTCGACGACGGCCGCGCGGTTGCTTGTTAGGATACGTGTCCAGACTTCGGGGCTGGACGCGGCGACCCGGGTGGCGGAGTGAAACCCACCTGCGGCCAGCTCAAAGACGGGTAATCCGCTTGAAAGGTCGGCTTGCCTTGCCATCGCGTACATCGCGTATGCGGCTATGTGTGGCAAGTGACTTGTGATCGCGATACTCGCATCGTGGACAGCAGCATCGAGGCGCATCGGCATCCCGCCCAAGGCTTGTATCAGGCCTTCCACGGCATTGATGACGGTTGTAGAGGAATGTTCTGATGGGCAGATTGGCCAGACTGCTCCTTGAAACAGATCTGCCCGGGCGTGGATTGCGCCATGGCGCTCACTTCCTGCCATCGGGTGCCCTGGAACAAAGCGAGGATCTGCATCCGCTAGCGGCATCAGGGGAACTTTTGTAGATGTCACATCTGTGACGATGGCATCTTTGCCTGTGAACGCGAGTACGGAACGGACAGTGTCAGCAACGAGTTCGGGTGGTGTTGCCACGATGGTGATGGCTGCGTGTAGAACTGCTTCGCCGAGTGATTTAGCCGCGTGTTTGACAGCTCCGAGGCGTACGGCGGTGGCTAGGTTTTCAACCGATGGGTCCCACGCATCCACGGTGTAGCCGGCCGCGGTGGCAGCAAGTCCGATGCTTGTCCCGATGAGGCCTGTTCCAATGATGGCGATATGGCGTTCCACGGTGATGTCCTTCATGTAAAAAATAAAAGGGGATGCAATTAGCATCCCCTTTATTATGGGCCCGACAAGATTCGAACTTGTGTAGGCTTACGCCGACGATTTTACAGACCGCCTCCTTTAGCCACTCGGACACAGACCCATACAATGCACATCAAAAGCTGGAGACAGGACTTGAACCCGCGACCCGCTGTTTACAAAACAGCCGCTCTACCACTGAGCTACTCCAGCAAGTCAATGTGTTTGACGGAAAATATTATCATACGGATGCCCGATGGCAACCCTCATAGGCTAAAAATAGGAGAGTTTGTGTGGAGGTAGTGTGGTTCATAAGCCCGGTAACACCTCGGGTTTCTGTGTTTGCATGATACTTTTCCGGCAATTCATTCGTGGCAAGATGTTTCGATGAATCTGAGTACTAGCAGAGCCTAGGGAACCCTTAGGCTTGGAAAGGTCGTGAATCGGATTTACCTCATATGCACAAACATATCGGCGCGGTGCCATTCAAGATAGTTGTCGTTTATCAGGCCACGATAGACCGTTGATTTGACGAATTTTCAGCAGGTGAAAGGAACAAAATTGAACCGATATTGAGAGATACACGCATCTCACTAGAATCAATCCCCCAATTGTCAGGTAGCCGCAAGTGGTGGGCTGTAACATTGATAATCATATTTTTTGGTGAAATCAGACTATGGCCGACGAAATCCCCTTTGACATACACGCTTCCTTATTCAACGACGACTCCGACGAGACGTTTGACGAGCACGCGCTGAACCACTATCGAGATGAGATTATCGAACAGTTCAAGCGCTCCACTGAGGCCGTATCGCTGGCTGCCACCGGCCAGGAGCTACACTGGGCCCACACCTTTGTCGAGCTCACGATCCAGTATGTAGGAGTAGGACTTCCCAGTCTCGACTCTGACAAATTCGAAGGCGTTATTTTCAAATTGATTCCCCGCAAGGTCTCGGTTGATGCGAGCGAGGCACCAGCGATCATCTCGGAGCTACGAGCCTTCTGGGCCTTCCTTGGGCGGGTCTATCTTCTGGATAATGCGCCTCGGTTTGTAGCGGCGCTCGACGATGCGGCAGCGGTTCGTCTCGAACAAGAGATGGCCAACCCTGAGAATTACGGACCGGGTAAGTCGATGTTCATGCAGGGGCTGGTGCGCGGGTTCGACATGAGTACTGAAGAAGGTATCCAGACGTGGTTTTCCGAGTATAACCGGGAGCTTGGATTCGCGCCGCCACTCAATTATTCGTCGTCTGCTACCTCCTCCAAACTGGGGGCAACTACAATGAAACAACGCTCCGAGAAGGATCGCAACCGAAGCCGTATCGCCCGAGCAAGCCGAAAGCGTAACGGACGTAAGTAAGAAGGTGGAGTTAGGTTACTCGTCAACCCTGCTAAGACATATGACTATATTCGGCCCAAATATGGCTGCTATAAATTCACTCTCGTAAATTTGATGGTACTTGGAACACTATGCGACGCATCAACATTGTCAACTTCATCCGAGCCATCGAGCCAAGGTTTACGACTGACTTACTCCTCCCAGTCCAAAAGCAAATGGAAATCATCGTGGCTAACGGACTACCTGCTACCTGGCTCCTCCAATTCGATGCCCTTGTCTCCGGACCATTCGTCCCATTTCTAAAGCAACAAATGCCAGCCAGCCACGAAGTCGGCCTCTGGTTTGAAATGAATGAAATGCACTGCAAAGCCGCGGGCGTAACGTGGCGAGGCAGACCAGGCTACGAATGGGATCACATCCCGCATGTCGCTTTCACCATCGGTTACACCGAGGATGAGCGTAAAAAGCTTGCCGACACCGCGATGCGGACGTTCAAAGAAGTCTTTGGAACCTACCCAAAGTCAATCGCAAGCTGGAACCTCGATTCCATCACGATCAACCACATCACTGAAACGTATGGAGCCGATGCCTACGCAGTTTGCCGTGACCAGATTGCCACCGATGGCTTCACAATCTGGGGCGCCCCGATTGCCGGTTACTATCCAAGTAAACGAAACTGCTGGAGCCCGGCGATCTCACAGAAAAACCAGATCAACACCCCCATCTTCAGGATGCTTGGGCAGGATCCTGTTTATTACTATGACAAGGGCTACACGCAACCGGATGGCAAATTCATCACACAGCCGGACACAATGGAGCCAGTCTGGCCATCTGGGCGATCCAAACATTTTGTAGATACGTTTCTGTCAATGATTCTGACGGCCCCAGCTCAGCAGTTTGCATACGCACAGATTGGACAGGAAAACTCATTCCCGTGGCCAAGCCAACAAGCCGCTTACGCCCCGCAGATAAAAGCACTTGCAGCGCTGCGAAAAACGGGCGGCGCGACCATTGAGACAATGGGTGAAACAGGACGCGCATTCAAGAAGGCATTTCCTTCGACACCGACACAAGCACAGGTGCAGCTGGTCGATCCATTTGCGAATACCGACCCTGTGGAAACATCAGCTTGGTATCAAAGCCGCTTTTACCGAGCCAATCTTCACTTCAAGGGCGACCTTCCCTACCTTCGGGACATCACTGTCTACAGCGATGAGTACGAACAACCATTTCTGAAGCAGGCCACGCGGCTTGAAGATGTGGAGCAAAAAATGCCTCCAGTCCTCGATAGCTATCACTGGCGAACGGCAGCTCATTCACGGATGGAACCCGGCGCGGGTGGCTTTTTCATCTCGGATGGCACACGTCTCCTGAAGACTGGAAAAGTGGTGGTTAAAGAAACTGGAAAAACGATGACAGTGTCGGTTCCCGTCCAAAACGAACAGGTTCTTCGCATTCAGTTCGATGAAAAACAGATGTTTTTCACGCTTCATGGCACATCAACAGATGCTGTATTCCCACTCGAATTAGCATTCGAATGGGACACACGAAAGTCGAACCTGACGCGGGTTACAGCGCAGAGGGTTCATTTCAAGCTGGATGGTTTTGATTACTCTGTCAACATTGATGGAGGTCATGCCACTCAAACGCCACAAGGCTGGACGCTGTCCAGCGATGGCCGCTTTGCCTTGAAGCTTGCACAGCGGCAGTAGGTCGCCTGCACCAAACAATCGTTTGAAGTGTCTTCAGACATCCAAAAACTGCTGATTAGACCCGCGCGCCACCTAGGAACAAAATACAACAGCCTTGCCTGGATATCACTCTGAGCAAGGCTGTCGTCTTATCGCTTCGAAATCACGGCAGCTTAGATTTGCTTGCGGCGCTCCTTCCCTGCCTCGGCCATGAAGTAAAGCACCGGAACGGCTATTCGGGACAACAGTGTGCTGGCAACCTCACCCGCCATTAAGGCGACCGCTAAACCTTGGAAGATCGGGTCAAAGAGAATGACGAATGACCCGACGATCACCGCCGTAGCCGTAAGGAGCATCGGTCTAAACCGAATCGCGCCGGCATCCACAACGGCCTGCTCTAGCGATGCGCCCTGCTTACGTTGGAGCTCAATGAAGTCGACCAGAATGATGGAGTTACGGACAATAATTCCCGCTCCGGCAATAAAGCCAATCATCGATGTTGCTGTAAAGAACGCTCCAAGCATCGCGTGTGCCGGCAGAATACCAATCAGCGTCAGTGGGATAGGCGCCATGATGACGATCGGAATTTTGAAATCCTGGAACCATGCAACGACAAGAATGTAGATAAGAATCAGCACCGCGGCAAAAGCAATTCCAAGGTCTCGGAAGACTTCGTACGTGATATGCCACTCGCCATCCCACTTCATCGCCGGTGTCCGTGTGTCATCCGGCAAATGCGTTGTCATCACATTCAGCTTGACCCCACCAGGTAGCTCCAGCTTATCTAGTGAAGCATTCATTTTCAGGATCGCGTAGACCGGACTTTCCTGCCGACCGACAACATCACCCGTAACGTACACAACCGGTTGTAGGTTCTTGTGATAGATGGCCTTATCCCCAGATGTGACATTTGTGTTAACGAGCTCACTGAGCGAGACCATTTGGCCATTGGTCGTTCTTACCTGCAGCTGCTCCAGCACATCACTCCCGCTTCGCTCCCTACGCTCCAAGCGAACAACGGCGCTGATGTCCTCGCGGGACTCATCTTCTTGAAG
>CAIWTR010000436.1 GCA_903915615.1 uncultured Armatimonadota bacterium | reverse complement strand
CAACATTTGTCTGGTTTCAAAAGACTTATGTAGAAATCATTTATATGTAAATGTAATAGTTACAAGTTCATATGCAAGTCGAAGTATAGAGAGAGAATCGCCGCTTGCCATTGCTACAATTACGAGGATTCATCTTGTTATAAATGCTGGCATTTTTCACGGCGTAAGCATTGATTAAGGAAGTCTGGTGTGGCAAGTATATGAGTGGGATGTGCCCAGTTCTGCCAATTTAGTGCGTGATATATGTCTAATCCAAGGGCGGTTATGTGATCTGTGAATATCGCCCGTCATTTGTAGAGCGATGAGTTTGCGTAGCGCGTTGCGTGTATGGTCTGGAGCGATTACGACGCAAAACTGCGGCTACTTTGGCGTGATTAATGAATTTTCAATTTCAGTGGATTGTATTTAGTTCAATGTAAACAGGCTCCTCATACATGACACTTGTTCACCTCTTAAACAAAAACAGCCACCTGAGAAGCTCTCAGGCGGCTGTTGCTGTCGGTGGTTACGCTATCAGAAGAAGCGTACTTCGTTGTTACCCAGGAAGCGGCGCAGTGGTGCTCCACCGTTCTTGTTTCAGTGGACAATATTTAGTTCAACGTAATCCGATTTCTCATAGGTCACATTTGTCCACATCTTAAACAAAAACAGCCACCTGAGAAGCTCTCAGGCGGCTGTTGCTGTTGGAGGTTACGCTATCAGAAGAAGCGTACTTCGTTGTTACCCAGGAAGCGGCGCAGTGGTGCTCCACCGTTCTTGCCTGTTGCAGGGATGACCTTGATGTCATCCTTAGCAGCTCCATCGCCACGGTTGATCACTGTGCTGGTCGTACCAGCCTTGAGTGTATGGCCGTTTGGAATGCTGAGCTCAGGGTGATCGAATGGTGCAGACATCTTCTCGACACGTGGGTCCGTCATTTCAAGCATCAGCTGAAGGAGGTCACGCTTTTGGAAGATGGTCATGCCACCAGCCATCGCAACGTCAGGGGAAAGGTCGACGAAGTTCTCTCGGCCAAAGTCGCCATTACGATGATAGTTGTTGATGACCTGTGAGAGGGTTGCATAGCCACCAGTGTGCATGTATGGACCGGTGAGGGCAACATTACGCAGACCAGGGGTCTTGAAAGCTCCATTGATTGCCAAGCGTGTCGTTGGTGTGATTTCCTGACCCGCTGGGCGGTTAGGGTCGAGAATCGTACCGATCTGTACTCCACGGCTGAAGGACAATGGGTTACCGAATGGGTCGTTAGCACCGATTCCGATGTCTTCGGCTGTTGGGCGAACACCGATGTTGTAGTAACCGATGTCGTAAGCGGATGGAAGAAGGTCCGCCATCGGCATCACTTCTGTGAAGACACGCAGTCCCTGAAGGGCTGCATCGATTGCGAGGACTGGCGTCGCTGCATTTGTCAATGTTGCACCAGTGTGGCAGTTAGTACAGCCTTGGGTTTCGAGAACCGTGATTCCACGGATTGCCGATGCAGACAGTGCTGTCGGGTTGCCAGCCAGGTAGTTGTCATATGGTGTCTGATCAGAGACGAGGGTTGATTCGTACATCATCACCGCAAGACCAAAGATCAGCGAGAAGTTGCCTTCCATGTGGCCGTATTCGCCGGCTGGTGCTGCGACAACACGTCCCGTACCATCGACGGTGAACTTGTTGGTACCGTTCCACCACTTGTCTTGAATCGCAGCACGAATCAACGCAGCGTAGGTGGTGTCGAGGCCCTTGGCTGGGTTTGCAATCGGTCCGAGAACAGAGTCATCCGCGGCAACTTTCTGCAGGCCCAGTGGCTTCAGTCCGATAAGCTTCTTGCCGACTTGTGCGAAGTTACGGCCAGCGTGTGCCATTTCAACCGAGTTGTTCAATGGGCCGACTGCTTGGGATGCAAGGGATGCATCCAGAATACGAACCTGTGTTGCAACAGCTTCACCGGTAATAGGGTCTGTTTCGTAAACACGAGCGTTGACATCGGAGTCGCCGAACGGGTTCACACCGTTGAACTCATTGTGAGCACGGCCATCCCAGAAGTTGCGGTGGTTGAAGACTGCATTGATAACAGAAGGAGCATTGCGTCCTGTTACCTGGCGGGTATTGATGTTCAAGCGGTTGAAGGTTGCATCTGGGCGAACAATGCCGGCATCAAAGGAACCGACGGTTCCAACACCAGCCGCACCGACCGAGAGACCAAGGAAGTCGCTCTTGAAGACACCCTGGCTGCCAACGATGTCATTGGAGCTGCGGATCTTCGGGGATGCGTTGTTCAGAGCATCTTGGAACTTTGTGAATGGGAAGTGGGTGTCTAGCTTGAGCTGGAAGTTGACGGCGTGTCCGTTGTCATACTTGCCATCTGGGCCCATTGCGACCTGGTTGCGGTCACGTCCATCAGCGCCGGCCTGGTAGTGGCAGCTAGCACATGCGGTACCTTCGGAGCCAGCTTGCTGATCCCAGAAGAGGGCCTTGCCCAAGCGGATGGCTGCTGCTTTGTCCTTGATGTAAACATCGAGGTCAGCTGGCATTGGAACAGCAACGCTGCCTAGTGGGGTCAATGGCAGTGGTGCATCTACAGGTGGAACCTGGGCAACTGCCGGGTTGAGCGATGTGAACTGAGCTGCAATCGCAACTCCGGAAAGTCCAAGGACGGCTACCCACTTGGCAGCAGACTTGGAGGTAACAACACGATTTTGATTCATCTGACTCGTCTCCTAAAGAACGTGGATACAACGTTGGTATCCAATAGTCGGCAACCTCTTTTATTCAAACGATTCACTAAGGTTGATCCGATGTGGGGAGTATAGTCAGGTTCAGATTGTTCTGTATTCGTAATAGTGCCGGGTTTTATATGACTTGAATTGCTACTTTGTTACGTTATGTTAACTGAAGTGTGCGGACTAAAGTGTCAAATTCAGTACGGTGTAAGGTGTGTTCAAATGCCTTGAATTAGGATTGTGGATGTGCGGAAATGGATAGCTGTGTTAGGTGTGCTTGATGGGTTGTTGGTACACGTGTTAATCGGGGGCATAAATGTTAACGGCGGTTCATGAATTCCAACATTTGTGCAAATTCGGACTTTTCAACGTAAGGAATTAACGACAAAAGCTGCAGGATTCACTTACGTGGACTGCAGCTTTTGTAGCAATATGGCTGACTAGAACGTATTGATTCTAGTTTCGGTGAATCCTAGGAAGCGTCGGAGCTTTGGTCCACCGCTACGTCCCGATGCCGGTATGGTCAGCATTGTGTCCGTTGCATTGCCATCGCCACGGTTCACGACTCGTGTTGTTGAGCCGGCTGCATTTGGATGACCATTCGGAATTCTAAGCTCAGGGTGGTCAAACGGGGCAGAGCGGTTCTCAACACGTGGATCAGTCATTTCCAGCATCAACTGGACAAGGTCCTGCTTTTGCGCAACCGTTAGTTGTGGGTTGACTGCGACATCCGGGGAGAGGTTTACCCCGTTGTCATGGTCAAAGCCACGGTTATAAAGGTTGATCGCCTGGTGCAGCGTCGAATAACCACCTGTGTGGTTGTATGGCGCATTCAGGGCAACATTCCGCAGACCAGGAACCTTGAATGCACCATTAATGGCCAAACGGGTTGTTGCAGTGATGATCTGTCCTGCTGGCCTGTTTGGATCCTGCAGAATTCCGAGCTGGAGGCTACGTGCAAACGACAGCGGATTGCCAAAGGGGTCGTTGGCACCAATACCAATGTCTTCTGCCGTTGGCCGGACACCGACATTGTAGTAGCCAACATCGTACGCACTCGGAAGGAGATCACGCATCGGCATCACTTCGGTTGGAATCTTAATTCCAAGCGCTGCGATATCCACGTTGAGAACCGGGATGGTTGCATTGGACAGTGGGCCACCAGCATGGCACAGGACACAGTTTGCCTGCCCGATGAAGAGGTCATAGCCGCGGCGCGCACTCGCAGTCATTGCTGCCGTGTTTCCCGCCAGGTAGCGGTCAAACGGTGTCTGGTCCGAAACCAGCGTCGACTCGTACATCAGGACAGCAAGTCCAAAGATAAGCGAGAAGTTTGCTTCGGTCTGCGAATAGATGCCTGTTGGGCTTGGGACGATACGTCCGCCGGTAACCGTAAACTTGTTGACGCCATTAATCCACTTCGGCTGGAATGCGGATGCAATCATGTCGGAATAGGTCGTCGTGAGGCCGTTTCCCGTTGGATTTACCAATGCTCCAAGGACTGAGTCTGTAGGAGCAACTTTCTGAAGTCCCAATGGCTTGAGAGAAAGCATCTTCTTGCCGACTGCAGCGAAGTCACGACCACCATGGGCCATTTCGACATCACTGTTCACTGGTCCAACCGCCTGTGATGCAAGAGATGCATTGACAATACTGATTCGAACTGGTGTTGCTTGACCTGTTACCGCATCCACATTTTCATAAACACGGGCATTGACATCCGAGTCGCCAAACGGATTCACACCATTGAACTCGTTGTGCGCACGGCCATCCCAGAAGTTTCTGTGGTTGAAAATGGAGTTGATCACCGATGGTGCATTTCGGCCGGTGACCTGTCGGGTGTTGATTCCACCTGTGCGATAAATCGGGTCTGCTACAACGCTTCCGGAATCAACCGGGGTGTTGGTGATGCCGATAAAGTTACCCTTGAAGACGCCTTGGCTGCCAATGATGTCACTGGATGACCATGGCTTTGTCGACAGAGGATTATTGACATCTGTGAACTTTGTGAATGGGAAGCGACTCGATGTCGTCAGCTGCCCATTGACTGCATGGCCATTGTCCCAGAGCTTGTTACTGCCTGGGGTGAGCTGATTCTTGTCACGGCCATCCGCACCCGCTTGATAGTGACAGGATGCGCAGGCAGTGATGCCATCCGAGCCGACTTGCATATCCCAGAAAAGGGCTTTGCCGAGCTTGATGGCTGCTGCACGATCCTTGATGTAAAGGTCAAGGGTTGCAGGAAGAGGTACCGGGACGGTGTTTAGAGGAACGGGAAGGATGACCAATGGTGGTGGTGGTACTTGAGCGGTAGCCGTTTTGTTCTCGAACACGAACGGTAGCGCACACGCTGAAGTCACACCGAGGGCAATAAGCGCCTTGACCACACTGGTTGTATGTGTTGTGTTTTTCATATGGATTTAGTCTCCGAACTAACCGTGACTCCTGATGACGTAACTTCATAGCGAAGCAAATAGGTTACGCAATGTCACTGGTTTTGTAATACTACCTGTTAACATCACTTAAATACATTTGCGATTATCTAGATGAAATGCAGTCGGAATTACCATTGACAAATGGATATTGCTGACTGCTGGTGTATTAGGGATGTTGATTTCAGAGGTTTACCTGCAACAACTACCGGCCGGTATTTGTACGGAGGGGTGTCTCTGAGATATTGAAACGGTCAGAAAAAACTAGTAATTTTGCCTGTCAAAGTCACTTATCCGTTTGGCCACCGAATGTGATCTAGACGGCATATGCAGAATTTGCATTGTCCTGTCTTGTCAGGAAGGTGTCGGAAGGAAGCCGAGCAGCCTCGCCACCCACACGATGACAAAACAAAACGTCATCACAATCGGGACTGAGCGAGGGATGGCCTGTAACTTTCCTTTGCGAAAACCCAGCTTCATCAAGTGAGCTGCACAGTAGAACATTAGCAATAGTAGAACGGGCGGCCCTAGCGGATGAAACATCACAGCATCTACAAAATGAAGATGCCCAGTCGCGATTAGTGAGCGCGTCATCCCGCAGCCCGGGCAGGCGATACCCGTGATGTTACGAAACAAGCAGAGCTTTGGAAGACCGAGGACGGTGGATGCACCCAGCGATGGTGCCGGAATCACAATCGCCCCGATGATAATACACAGCGACCAAAACCAATCCGCCGTCAAGACCGTAAAGATGGCTTTTACAGGCGGATGCTTTTGCTCGCTCATTGGCTTAGTGACTGGAGCGGTCCCAGTTGCGCCAAACATCGTTGAGCTGCTGCTGCTGCATCAGTGTGTTAACCACACCGATGCCAGCAAAATTCAGGATTAGGTACAAAACACCATTGTCGACTGGGCGTATCCCGACGTTTTCCTGAAGCCGGACAATTTTCTGTGCCATCTTCCAGTCCCAGAAGTAGCTGTAGATAAAGCATGTGACGACCGTAAGCAGCACTTCGAGGCCCGGGTTGGTATCCGTTTCTCCCAGGGCATCCTGAACTTCCTGGCTAACACGATGCATCCATATCAGGTAGTAGATGCCGCAGGTCACCAAACTTAGGATGAGGACCAGCGCAGGATCCTGGCGGGTTCCCGGCCGTGTTGCATAGCTTTGGTACATCGTCAACTCCCTCCGAGAAACGTCGCTATCGAACCTCTGCTCCGGAAACAACACGCTTTGCTGGCTGGAGCAAAATCGCCTTGCCATCTTCATCGGTGGCTGCAAGCAGCATCCCCTGGCTCTCGACGCCACGGAGCTTTGCAGGCTTGAGGTTATACACAACCACGATTTGCATCCCAATCAGCTCTTCGGGTGTATAGGAGTCAGCGATTCCACTGACAATCTGCCGTTTCTCTTCGCCGAGCTGGACTTCGAGGCGCAGAAGCTTCTTCGCGCCTTCAATCTTCTCCGCATGGGTGATGTCCGCAATGCGGAACTGGACCTTGATAAAGTCATCGATGGTGATTTCACTCGATGTTGCATCAGCTGCAGGGGATGTTTGATCCACGGGTTTGGTCTCTCCTGATGACTTTTGTTCGGATTTTGCGGCTTTAGGTGCTGCTTCGACGGTTGGTACTGGGAAGGCAAGGCGCGGGAAGATTACATCGCCGACGGCCGTCTGGCCACCAAAAGGAAGGGCTCCAAATGTCGTTAGGCGGTCAAAATCACCGGATGCGACATCTGGACTGAGTCCCAGCTGACGGAGAACTTCTCCTGCTGCATGCGGCATCGCAGGAAGCAGTAAGACTGCTGCAAAGCGGACGCCTTCAAGGGCATTGTAGATGGCTGTATCGACATCAGCTGCGTTCCCAGCCTTCGCAGCTTTCCACGGAGCGGTAGTCGCAAGGTAGCGGTTGACACATGCCAGCAGACCATTGACTGCCTGCAGAGCGGTTCCCCAGTCGTAGGTCGCAAGCGCTGCTATATAGGCATCCTTGGCTTTCAGTGCATCGGCCTGCAGTCCTGCATCCAGCGCTGCCTCTGTTGGGAGCGTTCCGCCGAAGTAGCCGGCCTTGAGGACACGGTTCAGGACATTTCCAAGGTCGTTTCCTAGCTCGGCATTGTAGCGGGACTGCAGCATCGAGAGCGCAAACTCAGTGTCATCCGAGAAGCGAATATCGCGGAGGAGGTAGTAGCGCAGAGCATCGCGTGCAACAAGTGGATTAGCACCACTGGCATCCACAAGCTTCTCAACCACCGCCTGCGGCGTTGGAATGTTGCCTTTGCTCTTGCTGGCCTTTCCAAGCAGTCCTTCTTCATCACGAACCACCCACCAACCGTGCCCAACGACATGTTTCGGAAGGGGTAGGTCAAGGGCCATCAGCATCGCAGGCCACAATGTTGCATGGAAGCGCGTGAAAATCTCCTTGGCCATTAGATGTGCGGTTGCTGGCCATGTCTGGTTCCAGGCTGGGTTTTTTGGCCAACCTGACTCAGTCAAGTAGTTGATCAGCGCATCAAACCAAACATAAACAACCTTACTGGAATCCCCGGGGACTTCGATTCCCCAGCCAGCGTTCTTGCGTGAGATGGCGATATCCCGAAGGCCCTGCTCAATAAATGCGAGCACTTCATTCCGCCGGGTGTCAGGAATCAAAAAGCCAGGGTTTGTAAGAATATGCTCTTTCAGGCGCTCCCCGTAGGCCGAAAGACGGAAATAGTGGACATCCTCGCGGATGCGCTCAACCTTCGCTCCGGTTTCCTTTACGATGCCATTGTCATCGACATCCGTGTCGCGGAAAAATGTCTCATCCGCAACCGAGTACCAGCCTTCATAGACGCCAAGATAGATGTCACCGGACTTTTCAAGCCGTTGGAACACTTCGCGAACCACATCTTTGTGACGGTCTTCGCTTGTCCGGATGAACGTGTCATAGCGACAATCGAGGAACTTCCAGGCTTCGACAAAGCTCTGTGAAACCTTGTCTACAAATGCCTGTGGCGTTTCGCCAGCCGCGATTGCCGCATCGGAGACCTTCTGCGCATGCTCATCCGTGCCGGTCAAAAACCACGTATCGAGCCCCTGCATTCGGTGATACCGCGCTTGCGCATCCGCGAGAAGCGTTGTCGTAGCCGTTCCGACGTGAGGTACGGCGTTGACATAGTAGATAGGGGTGGTGATGTACGTTCGCATGAAGAGTTCCTGAGGTTATGCGGCGATGCCGCGAGGTTTTTCAAAAGGGTGATGGCAGCCACACGGGCTACCGGCGCGGAACCCCTCAGCCACCGCCTGGTGCGATTGTCCGGCAGCACGGCGTCCCTGCCGCCTGGCTGGTGCTGCAGCTTGGATCTGCAAAACCGGTCGCCGCGAACATCGATAACTGCCTGGATGTCTCAGCTGATCCACACGCTGGACACGCTTCTGGTTCATCCTTGCGGGAGAATGGTCGCATCGTCTCGAACTGATTACGGCAGGACTTGCACTTGAATTCGTAGATAGGCATGGCCTTTATTCTATCTGATGCAGCCAACCGGCTCCGGTTTGCGCCACGAGCTTTGGGTAAGCGATTTGCAAGAGCGCCGGCAGATTCTCGATGTCCTCGCGGTTGTAGCGAATCAATCTATTGAGAGCACTTTCATCCCGGCGGGAAACCCAAAGCCTCCATAGCTCGACCGCATCCCAGCCACTCAAGCCTGCTGCTTCATCGGAGCGTTCAATCCCAAATCGATGCTCAATCGCCTTCAGACCACCCTTGATTCCAATACGCCGCATCACGTTGCAGACATCTACATGTGGAATGTCGAAATCAACGGATGGAAAGCGCCGTTTCAGAAATGGCACATCAAAGCCCGTCCCAAAAAACGAAACCATGAGTCTGACATCGGCGAAAAGCTCGGGGAAGCGCTCAATGTCCCGCCCCTTGACAAGAATGTGCGTGTCGTAGGCTCCGTGCATTCCGATAATCGTGATGTCATTCGCATCGTAGCCGCCATTAGTTTCGATATCGATACACATCGCTTTGTCCCAAAGCCATGGCAGCAGGCGAACCATCTCCTTCGTCCCTAGGCGCGCGGCAAACCAGGCCCAGTCCTCGATTTGATACGCCTCTAGCGCCTGGTCCGCCGCCCGTTTAATGGCATCCGCCTTGGTCGCACTGACCGGCAACTTGGCATCGATCACCGAATCCCAGTGCCGAAATCCAGCATCCCAAAGCTGCTGCTCAGACTTCTCACCAATACCCGGCGCGATGATAAATGTTCCCGTCAGCCACGGCTTATAGCGGTCAAGTGGAATCGGCATTAGAGGAGACCGTGCGCTTCCTTGAGGTAGCGGTAGGATGATTCCACCGATGCAAACGCATCCCGGTGACACTCATCCTGCTCAACGCACCACCATTCAACGCCCGCGGCATTCCCGGCTTGAATGATCGATCCCCAAGGGAGGTTTCCTTCGCCGATAGGGGCCATAACTGGATTGCCTTCGATTACGGCCTTGTCCTTGATGTGCACCACGGGGACACGACCGTTCATCCGGGAAAACAGCTGCACAGGGTCAACGCCGCCATGCCACGCCCAGTAAACATCCAGCTCTAAATAGTAGTCTTCTCCACCTTCGTTGATCAGAACATCCCACGGTGAAACGTCGGCTCCAACGGCCCCGCGGTCAAATTCGAACGCATGGTTATGATGACCAAAGCGAATACCGGCATCCGCCAGCTTCGTTCTAACGGCCAGACTCTCCCGTAGAAAGCGCTGATAATCAGCAGGATTCAGCTTGTCATAGCCATCCGGGATGCCGCCAATCGCCACATAGTCACAGCCAATGGCTTTGTGTAAGGCGATTTCGCGCTCGGTGTCATTCAGAAGCGATGCCCATGGCCGGTGCGTAGCGATGCACTGCAAATCCAGCTCACGCAGCCACGTACCAAGTTCCTCTGGCGTAAGGTCGTTATCGAGGGCAGCAACCGCGCTCAATTGAACTGCGCGAAACCCAATCTCGCGTACACGCGCAAGCGTTTCACGTACGGCATCCGCAGTTTTAGTGAACTCACGCAGCGTGTAAAGCTGGAGCGCCTGCCCTGGCATTAGGCGCCACGCTCGATATCAGCAGCAATCCGGATCGCTGCTTCACGTGGGTCATCGGCACCGGTGATTGCACGCCCAATAACCAAGTACGTCGCACCGCTCGCAACGGCAGCTTCGGGCGTCGCTATGCGCGCCTGATCATGGGCCGCCACGCCCTTTGGGCGAACGCCAGGCACGACGGTGACAAAGTCATTACCAAGGGATGTTCGAATCGCTTCAACTTCATGCGGTGAGCAGACCACACCATCGAGGCCATTTGCGTGGCACAAACCCGCGAGGTGAAGGACATGGTCATTCACGGTTCCGGCAACCCGGAGGTCGCTGTTGAGCGCTTCTTGGCTGAGGCTTGTAAGGACTGTCACACCAAGTAGGAGAGGGGGATTCGCCGCCGCGTGTGCCGCATCCGCCGCAGCCCGCAGCATCGCCGACCCGCCCTGCGCATGGACATTCACCATCCAAACGTTGCGCT
>CAIWTR010000435.1 GCA_903915615.1 uncultured Armatimonadota bacterium | reverse complement strand
TCGATGGACCGCCCAGTTTACACCCGTCACTGCCTGAAACCGGGCATGGGCACTGTTCATATCGCCGGGGATGTGAGCGGTCTTCGCGGCGACAAGTGGGAGCTTCATCCGTGGCGGGATGACTCATATGTAGTCATCACTGGTCCATATGTGACCCGCCTTGAAGTGCAGGGGGGTAGCTTTGAGCGCCTCAAAACAGATCGACCCAGTGAAGTCTTAGTCCTGCGCTGCCGTGGCAAGGTGACGATAGGCTTGATGAAGTAAGTCTCACCGGGATAACGAAGGGTCAATTACTTGCAGAGTCGACTACTCTGAGTGAAGAAAATCACACTTGTCCCATATAACAGAACTTTCTGCCGTAGATTGGCATCCTAGAGTTAGCAATGTTTGAGTTATCCCCCGAAACAACCCCGACGACAGGAAAGCTGGAGAACAAACCAGATACCCAAGCGTCGGCGCATACCTCGGTGGAAACAAGTGATGCGATTATGATTCGTCTGTCGGTTGCAGAGCTTGATGCCCTGACAGACATCGTTCTCAATGCGCCACCTACCAAGCTGGTTGATGATGAGATGGCTGAGCACTTGCTGCGTAAACTGATGCAGCTACAGCGCGAGAAGCTTTTTACAAGCCCCGAGTAGCGCTCGACCGTTAGCGCGGCTTTGGCGTTCCGGCGCGGCATTTGTCAGAGCAGTAGAGGACGGTTTCCCAGTCACGCTCACAGACATTGTCCTGAATGCTCCTCCGACAAAGCTGGTTGATGATGAGATGGCTGAGCACTTGCTGCGCAAACTGATGCAGCTACAGCGCGAGAAGCTCTTTACAAGCCCCGAGTAGCACTCGACGGTTACCGCGGTTTTGGCGTTCCGGCACGGCATTTGTCAGAGCAGTAGAGGACGGTTTCCCAGTCGCGTTCCCACTTTTTGCGCCACGTAAAGTCGCGCCCGCATGCCGGACACCGCTTTACAGGAAGGTCCTTTGGATTCCAAACCCCTTTTGAGAGTCCTTGCTTTCGATCAGGCATCCTTCACCGCCATCAAACTAAGGTTTCGCAGGCTGGCACCCACAACCAGAGGGCCTGTCAGTTCCCAGCCAAGGTTGATACTGCTGATGGCGAAGAGACGGCGATCCTGGCTTTTCTGGAGAAAACCAGCCTTCCATGCGGCGGTGAGGCCAGCATCAATCATCGGCAGGATGTCCCTTTGCAGCGAAACCCATTCGCCATAAGGATAAGAATCGAAGGTCGTAAAGTAGTCCCGGCCGCCGGGCGTGTAAATGAACTTGCCACTTCCCGCGGTATCGCCAGCAGCGTGGCGCTTTGGCATTGCGTAGCGGGTATCGACAAATGGAATCCCAAACCAGAGGAAGTCACCGTAGCCGGGGTGGCCCTTCTCACGATTCTGGATAGTGATAAACGCCTGCCACTGTGCGGTGTGCCAATTTTCGAGGCGAAGATCACCATCGGAACGAAATGGTTTGGCGTTGGTCTCACAGCCAAATCGTAGCTCTTTCAGCGTTGACAGAGGCGTCGGCTGTGCAAATTCCTGCTCAATCAAGAGGTGCGCCCAAGGAGCATCCGGTGCGCGGAGTTTGCCCCCGTACTCAGCGATGCCATCCATGTGCAGCTCAAGCGTAGGCGATTGCCCCGCCGTCCAGCGGATGGACTTGCCTTCTGTATCCCAGCGGAAACCCTTCGGGCCGTATTCCTGCATCCAGGACCATGCCACATCGGATGTCGAATTCCACTGACGCAACAACCAATCAGGAGAGGATGCCCCTGGCCAGCACATTAACGCCGGCGGCATCCCCTGTGGATCGTTTGGCGGTGTGACAAAGAAGCCATTCCGAAACCCGGGGTCACGCAACAGCTCCTTTGTCCTCATTCGAAATGAACCTTACTTGCCCTTGCGCTCGTAGCGTGGGCGCTTTGCAGGAGGAACCGGCTTTGCCTTCGGTCCTTCAAGCAGTGCCTTAACGCCGGCTTCGAGCTGTGGGTCAAGTCCTCGGATTTCATCCTGAACCGTGAGGTCCACGCGAACATCCACCTCAGCACCGGTGTGCTCTTCGTTCACACCATCCGTGATGCG
>CAIWTR010000434.1 GCA_903915615.1 uncultured Armatimonadota bacterium | reverse complement strand
TCCTCGGCCCACCAAGTCGTTCGTTCATCCCGTTTCACGCCATACCAAATCGGTACGAGGCGGGTTTGCTGGATGACGCGCTCAATGTTGGCGCCGGTTGTACAGCAGAAAAGTCCACCATCGGATGGCAGCTCTGCAAGCAGCTGTCGGAAGGGCTGCAGGTAGTCGCCAACGGTGGGATAGACATTAAAGTGGTCATGCTCACAGCTGGTAAGCAGCACCGTCTTGGCATTGTAAAAGGCGAATTTCGGTGTCAGCTCGCCAAGCTTTGCCGGGTATTCATCCCCCTCGAGGACAAACAGATTTGACTCATCCAAATGTCCATTTTCTTTGAGGTCAATCGAATCCGCGCCGACAAACCAGCTTGGGTCTTTGCCAACAATTCGCAGGACATGTGCACACATCGCGGTACACGATGACTTCCCAAAGCTCCCTGCAACCACGATGTTATGGGTGTCTTTGAGGAATGTTGCGAGGGCTTCGGGAAAGGACAGAACCTCTACGCCGTGTTCGGCCTGCAGTCGATAAGCCTCGGCGACTTCCGAGCATTCTGCGGGTGTCAGCTTTGCATGCCGCCCAATCACGATACGGTTTACGCCCGCTGGAATGTTCTCAACAGCGTATGGCGTCGCACAGGCAATCCGGTAGCGGGTGATCAGGTTGCTTACCGGTGGATAAAAGCCTTCATCGGAGCCGGTCACCGTCCAGCCGGCTTTTTGGTGGATGCGGGCGACGCCGCTCATGCCAGCTCCGCAGATTCCGATGAAATGTACGATTTTGTCTGAATTCACAGGAGGCAGTATACGATTTCAGTGTCTGGATAGGGACCAAAACGGCACTTACATCAAGAAATCCAGACAAGTCTACAAGTGTCATGGGAGAACGCTTGGGCAGCACGATGACTTGCTGTGATGACCCGTGAATGGGAACGAACTCACATAGCTCGAGAAGAAACGGATAGTGCTGCTAAAAGCACTTCCCACTTTATTGTTACCTTGCGCTCAACCCCGAGTAGAGACTCTTTTATGGACGCTACGGGAAGTCCTAGGGGACGCATGGTTACGCTTTTGAGTGCTGGCCTCACGTTTGTCCTGTCTGTGGTTGAAACAACCGCCGATTTCTTTGATGGAATCGTCAGAATCGATGGCGATGCTGAGAGAATGCCATACGCTTTGCAAGCGGAAAGGTATACTTTTAAGCCATGTTCCAACGACGGGATTTCTGGCGGGCCGCCGCCACACTGAGTGGCTTAGCCGGCATCTGTATCGGTGCCACAATAGGCGCGCCACCAACAAAACCACCATCGCCAGCCCAGACCGCTGCGTTTGAAAAGTCTGTCCGGCCAGTCCTTTTGGCACGCTGTATCTCCTGCCACAGCAGTGATTCCAAAATGGGCGGAGTGCGCCTGGATCAGGCCATCGATGCCGTAACGGCAGCAAAGCTCGCAAGTGCCGTAACGCATACCGGCAAGAGCAAAATGCCCCCGAGTGGACCTATCCCGGCCTCCGAACAGAAAGCCCTCCGCGATTGGGTCGCCGCAGGAGCCCAGTGGCCTGCGGGTTCCAAGATGGCGTCATCCAGGGACATCAACAGCCAAATCAAGTCTCACTGGGCGTTTCAGCCCATTCGGCTTCCAGCCCTGCCACGCGTCAAAGACACGGCATGGGCGAAAAATCCCATCGATCGCTTTACCCTCGCCAAAATGGAAGCCGCTGGTATCAAGCCAAGCAAACCTGCCGATAAACGCACGCTGATACGCCGGGCAACGTATGACCTTACGGGTTTACCGCCATCGCCGGAAGATGTACGTACATTCATCAACGACAAATCCCCGGATGCCTACGCACGGCTGATTGACCGCCTGCTTGCCAGCAAGCACTACGGTGAAAAATGGGGACGTCACTGGCTTGATCTTGTGCGCTACGCGGAAACGAATTCCTACGAACGCGACAATCCTAAGCCGAATGCATTTCGCTTCCGGGACTACGTCATCAAGAGCATCAATGATGACAAGCCTTTTGATGTCTTCATGCGCGAACAGCTGGCCGGGGATGAAATGCCGAATCCGACGGCAGAGCAGCTCACGGGGACAGGGTTTTACCGCCTGGGCATTTGGGATGATGAACCTACCGATCCTGAGCTTGCGCGCTACGATGGCCTCGATGACCTGATCACTACGGTTGGTCAGACATTCCTTGGGCTGACCATGGACTGTGCGCGCTGCCACAACCACAAAATCGATCCGATCCCACAGGCTGACTACTACCGGTTGCTCTCGTTCTTTCAAGGCATCAACCATTTCCGCAACGGCGGCCCCACGGATGAAAAACCTGTCTTTGAAACGACATCGGAGAAGAGCCGCTACGATGCCGAGGTTGCTGCATTTGATGCCCGCCGGGATACCGGACGCAAGCGGCTAGATGAGTTACAGGCTGCCTACGGCAGGCGCCGTGACCGGGATGCGATTGCAAACGCCGACCTCTCGGATGTCCGCTGGGTGTCCTACGCCAGCAATGGAAACAACATTCCTGATTTTGCTGCGGCTAAGCCAACGGGTAATGGTGTCCTGAGCCCTCCCCTCATCGATGTCGCTCCAGCGCGTGGCAAGGGCAATATAGCGATTGCTTACGATGCCACCCTCAGCGTCCCGCAAGCTGGCAAGGCGACGTTCTTCCTCGACTCTGATGATGCATCCAAGCTTTATGTCGATGGCAAAGTGGTCATCGACTACGATGGCAGCCACGGCGAAGGTGCGGAAAAGAAAGCCGACATCGAGCTTTCAGCCGGCAAGCATGCCATTCGTATTGCGTATGTCCAAGGGGATGCCGGATCGCCGCTGGGCCTTAGCGTTGCGTGGAGCCTTCCGGGGCTTGGTAGGCGGCCGCTGTCGGTTTGGGCTAGCACGAGTGCGCTCGGGCAACCCATCCAGCGTGCCTATGACCAAAAGCGTTTTGTGTCTGCGGGAGAGGTTGCGGAACAGACGGCGATTGAAAAGTTGCTGGATGACAATCAAACCAAGCGGCCATCCGCAAATGTTGCGCTGGTTGTCACAGAGGCTGGACCGAACCCACGCGAAACCAACATCCTCCTCCGCGGTATCCACACAAGCAAGGGAGAAAAGGTCGAGCCTGGCTACCCGGTTTGTACCGGTGGGATAACGCCTCCGCTTGATGAAGCCGCGGCTGGAGCTCCAACCAGTGGCCGGCGGATGGCCCTTGCGATGTGGATAACCGGGCGTGAAAACGTGATGACCAAGCGGGTCCTCGCGAATCGCATTTGGCAGTATCACTTCGGACGCGGCATTGTCCGTTCAGCCAACAATTTTGGGCTTGCGGGAGATAAACCGACGCACCCTGAGCTGCTTGACTTTTTGGCAGAAACGCTCGATTGGAATGGCTGGTCGCTCAAAGATATGCACCGCCTGATCATGACGAGCAATACGTACATGCAGGACAGTGCGCTCCGCCAGGATGCCAACCGCAAGGATTCCTTGAATGACCTCTTCCACAGGTTTGACATGCGACGTCTGCAAGCGGAAGAAATCCGTGACAGCATTCTCTCGGTCAGCGGGCTGCTCAACACCGAAATGTACGGCCCAAGCGTGTATCCGGACATCGATAAGGAAGTCCTCAAAGGCCAGTCCATCCCCGGGAAAGACTGGTATCCGGAGCGCAACACGCCGCAGCAAAAGAACCGCCGGTCGATCTATGTCTTTGTAAAACGATCGCTTCTCTACCCACTGCTGGAGGCGTTTGACTTGGCGGAGACCGACCGTACATCCCCGATGCGATTCGCATCCACGCAGCCAACCCAAGCCTTGACGATGATGAATTCGACCATTTTGAATCAGGCAGGGAAGGGGCTTGCGGAGCGTATCACAAAGGAAGGTTTCTCTGATAACCGGGCGTTTGCACGGCGGGCGCTTGCGCTTGTGATGCAGCGAACACCATCAGAGACCGATGTCACCAAGCTGGTTTCGCTCGCGATTCGCTTTGAGCTTAGGGGAGCAACATCGCAGCAGGCCAAAGAGTACTTGTGTCTACTGGCACTGAATTTGAATGAGTTTGTGTATCTTGACTAGGGCGTCGGTAGTGTAGCTGATGTAGAAACACGCAACCGTTTTTCTCTCAGGATTCACGTTGCGTTTCACGGGGCTACTACGGGGCAGGCAAGCGCTACAAGCGTTTTCTTGCACTGAATCTGAATGAGTTTGTGTATCTTGACTAGGGCGTCGGTGGTGCAGCTGATGTAGAGACACGCAACCGTTTTTCTCTCGGGATTCACGTTGCGTTTCACGGGGCTACTGCGGGGCAGGCAAGCGTTTTCATCGTTTTCTTGCAATAGAGTTTAGTGAGTTTGTGTATCTTGACTAGGGCGTCGGTGGTGCAGCTGATGTAGAAACACGCAACCGTTTTTCTCTCAGGATTCACGTTGCGTTTCACGGGGCTACTACGGGGCAGGCAAGCGCTACAAGCGTTTTCTTGCACTGAATCTGAATGAGTTTGT
>CAIWTR010000433.1 GCA_903915615.1 uncultured Armatimonadota bacterium | reverse complement strand
GTTGTCCGATCAAAACGCCATCAGGTGCAAACTTGGTCCACTGGTGCTCTCCAGGGGACCAATCCGCAAGAACGTTCAAATTACCGAATGCATCAACTTTAAGATTCCAAGCATTAGGATCTTCAATCCCAATCAGCTGTCCATACCCCTCACCCCTTTGGCCAAATGTTCTTTCAAACGTCCCATCCGGGCGGAACTTGGACACGCGGGTGATTCCAAACCCTGACTCGAGCACATACAGGTTGCCCTGCTGGTCGTAGTCAAAGTCCATGATATTGACAAAACCCCAGTTGTCGCGGCTCAGATAGCCGACCAGCTTGGGCGGCGTTGAGTTATTCGTCTGGGCGAGAGCCGGTGCCGCGCCGCCAAACAACAAGGCAGCAAGCGCCAACACAAACAGCGCCACACGGCGGGCGAGGGAATTCATTGATGTGATTGGGTTCATAGCAGGTACCAAAAATTGCGAACACAGTCAGGCACCCCAAAGACATGCGGTGCCACATGGTCACGTTATACCCATAAGGTGACACTTAATCACCACCTGTAAACACTACGAGCACACGATTGCACGACTGCTTTATTCACAGCGCATAACCATGGTGCGTCATCCACATCAACGCAATCCAACACAGCGACACACCGCCCGTCAACCCAGTAATTGTGCTGTATTTAAGAATCACGACCGGATGTTACTAAAGGTAACCATGAATTCACGCCAACAATAACCATGTTCGATACCAGCCACTACTTGGAATGCTCTATCAAAGGGTTCGGCGACCTGACATTTCCACAAAACTGGCACGCAAAAGCCGGGTAAGTCAACAGCGACTTGCCCGGCGCTCTTGTTTGTAAACGCTTGAGAAAATCCAACATCACAGCACTGCTGCGACTGGATTCCAAAGCATCATCTACCTAATCGCATACACCGAAAACACACCCAGATCGCGAATAAACAGCTTGCCGCCCGACACCACCGGATATGCCCAAGCCTTCGCCTGGCCGCGGTCCGGCGCTCCCGCCGGCGTAAAGCGACCCAGCTCCTTGTATGCCCCGGGTGTCGCCGCGACCAATGCAACATCCCCGTTCTCGCCATGCACAATCAGCTTGCCATCCACCGCGCAGATCTGATTCGGTCCCACCGAGCGGTCCTCCCACATCACCTTGCCGGATGCGAAGTCAACACACATCAGCCCGGTCTGGGATGCGCCATACACATAGCCGCCAACCTTGACCGCGCCGCCAATCGAGCCCGGGAGACGCTTGTCGATATAGACCGCATCCGCGCCTGTGGCTCCCACACGCGCCACCCCCTGCGCCGATGCGCTTCCCGTGTACACCTGGTTGCCATCGATGATCGGCGTGAACGCATGCATCTGGAACCGCGTGTCAAATGTCTTGTCAAAGCGCCAGAGGAACTTGCCGGTGGATGCATCGATACCGACGAGACCCTTGCCCATATACTGCACAACCTGCTTCGACCCGCCCGATTCCATCAACATCGCACTCGCATAACCGGCGACATCCGCACCCGGAACCGCACATTTCCAAATCACCGCGCCCGTCTTGCGGTCCAGCGCAACAACCGTCGCATCCGCACCGCCGGGGGTCACGATGACCTTGTCGCCATCGATCAGCGGAGACTCCGAATACGCCCAAATCCCAAGCTTGCCGCCAAAGTCGCGCTGCAGATTCTTCTGCCAAACGACCTTGCCACTTACCGTGTCTAAGCATGCCAGATCGCCATCCGAGCCGAGCGCATACACACTCGTCCCCACAACCGTCGGCGTCGTCCGCGCGCCAGGATAGTTCGGCTGCTGATCCGGATTACCAACCTTTCCGATACGCGTCTGCCACAAAAGCTTGCCATCTTTAAGGGAGCGGGCCTGAACATACTCATCCGTCTTGCCCGTGCTGCCAATACTGACAACTCTCTCCCCCGCGACCGACACACTGCCGTAGCCAAATCCAGCATCCTTGACTTGCCATAAAAGCTTGGGACCACCCGCCGGCCATGATGCCGCGATGTTCTTCTCGAGCGAAACGCCATCCCGGCGGGGGCCACGCCACTGCGCATAGTCATCCGCAACCGCCGCCGTCCCCAGACCGCAAGCAACCACACCCAGCGCCAGCATCATCAGTCGTGTACTCATCTGCATTTCTCCCACCGGCATCGACCGGAACAACCTTAAAACTCGGTATCCGCCTTCACCAAATTAAGCGGCTTTATCCACGCATTGCGGTAGCGCACATCATGGCCCTCGCACTGCAGCTTGAGACCCTGCGGGGTATCCGTGATGCCCTTGCCGTCATCGTTTCCGCCATCGACACCGCTGAATGGGCCACCCCAGACCTGGTTGATACGCACATTTGTATGCACCCGCTGGCCATTCAAATAAATGGTCGTAAGCGGCTTCTCGACCATCCGGCCGCCGGCAAAGCGCGCCGCGCGGAAGACGATGTCGTAGCTGTTCCACTTCCCGATGCCCTTGTACATATGGTACGGAGCAGGCGTTTCATTGATGACGGCGCCGAGGCCATGGGATGTCCGGTCGCCATCACAGATCTGAATCTCATACCGGTTCTGCAGATAGACGCCGCTGTTCCCGCCCGGACCGCCAATCCAGAACTCAATATGGAGGCGGAAGTCGCGGTAGACCGCCTTGGTCACGATATCCGCCGCGCCATAGACACCGCCCGCCGCCGCTGGGTCATCGGTTTTGACGCACGTCCCGCCATCCACAGGATCCGGAACCACCGGCCACTTGATCGGTAGCGATGAACGGAAGCGCGGCCCCTGCCAATACGTCCACTTGTCATCCAGCATTTGCCGGCTACCATCCATGAGCACTTCCGCACCCGGCAGAGGCTTTACTCCGATACCGATATCCTTGCGCCCGCCGCGCGGAACTGGCATCGAACGCCCGGCGGACTTTACCTGCTCAAGCATCGCCTTCATCCGTGCCGCACGCCCACGCTCCTTCGCATACAAATTCGTCTGCTC
>CAIWTR010000432.1 GCA_903915615.1 uncultured Armatimonadota bacterium | reverse complement strand
CCCGTTAGCGGCTGACTTCACCGAATTCAACTCGGTTAGCCAGGGAGCAAGCGGTGAGAATTACATCGCGTGCACAAAATTCAACTTCAAAAGAGTCGGAAATGTAGCGGATTGGCAAGTGCAACGTTATTCCAAAGCTGGCAAGCTGGAATGGACGACTGTCATTGATAGCCCGGCCAAAATGGATGACTACCGGTGTGATCTCGTAGTCGCAACAAATGGCGATCTGTTGGTGTTTGGACCATTGGCAACCCATACACTCGATGGTGTAGTCCGCAGCTTGCCAACGGTGATGCGCCTTGATGCTGCAACGGGAAAAATTAAGAAAACAGACCAGACCCAAACGCACTTCTTGAACTCTAATGTGCTCTTGACGCTGTTTCCCGGTTTCGATATGTATATTGTTGGGTGTTACGATCTTGCCCAAACTGGCTCGAATTCTGTGTATTTCTATCGCTCGCGCCCATCGGATGACCTTTCCTCACTCGCAATGGCAGTAGGACTCCCGCGGAAACTTATGACGCGGCGCATTGTAGGGATGTATTTCCGCGAAAGATTAGGGTCCTTTAGCGCACTCATGCAACCTCTTGAAAGCCCCGGACAACGACTGGCTCTCATCTACATCAATAAGTACTTCGGAACTGACATCTCAACTGGAATACTTACCACCGACAGACAGGTTCACTACAACAAGTCAGACAACAGTATTGTCGCGGGTCGCATTGGTAAAAACTTTGCCGTCTTCGACTTCACAGGCCTTAAGTAGCGGAGTGGTCTGGAGTTAACTGGGATATCCTAGGCCATACAGGGAAACCGTCCTACGATGCAGCTACCAAGTCCTGACTAATACTCACACGCAGATTCGCGAATGCCTTGTCAGCCTCACGGAATGGAAGGCCATCCGCGCGGAACGAGCCTGTAAACGTAACACCATCGAGGCACGACTCCGCAACCGCAGCACCAAAGACAAAGTTGGACTGAATCTCGATTAGCACTGTGTCACCACTGACGACATCGATTGGGTTCTTCAACGTAATCCATCTCCACGCATGGTCGTTGTCGAAGGAGAACTCGCTTGGAACCTCCAAGTCAACCCCAAAGTTCACTTGCGTTCCGTTTTTGTGAATCGACAACTTCGTCTCGGTTCCCAACCCGGCAGTCAGACATCCAATGCTCTCGATGCGATACGCATAGTGAAATGTAAAGCTTGTTCGTAGCGGGGAAAAGTAGAGTGCATGGTCTGTAGGAGGCTCCGTAATTACTTGAACAGACGTGCTTTTAGGTGCAAACCTCTGACCAACAAGATTCTTCATCCGCTCAAGGTAAACACGCTTCCAGCTTGTCATGATTTCTCCCACAACATCCACGCCAGCAGTCACTCACAGAGAATGCAACAGTCCCATCAGAACATGCACCGCCAAGGATCGATTGGAAAATCCCTGACGGTGCAGGCCTTACCCTGAACGATCGTGATGAATGAATTCAGTTCAGGGTGATGACGGAGTCGACCAGCGCAGCCTGTCTGCACACGTCTGTACGCCAACAAACACACAATGGGTCAACGTGCTTTCTTACGTCAAGAGTTAGGGCGTCTAAACTTTTCTAAACTTTCTTAAGAGCACAAATTTATACACATTTTCCAGCCATGCTCATAGGCTAAATGTGGCATTTACACCAGAGGTAACGATGTTATGCAAACGATTACGTCATCAGTAAACGGAAGTCTATAAACAACCATGAGAGGGTGCTTTGGGTGACAAATGCGATGTTGCCACACGGAATTGTTCACGCTAGATGCGGTGAAACTGGCAGCTCACAGCTGATCTCTGTAAGCTCGGCGGCCGTGGCAGCGGCGGCTCAATGGGCGTAAGCGGATGCGTACAGCCTTTCACAGCTTAGAGGAAGCAGGCTTTGACAAGGGTAATGGGTAGGCAGGATCAACAGTGATGCCCAGGTAAGCCTTAATGCCGCTCTACGATGCACACCGGTTGCCACCTGTACATCGCAGAGCGGATCTCAGGTCTCTAGAAACCTGATGTGTACCAAAAGAACTTTTCGCTCAGGCACCATAAATCTTCCCATTAACACTGTTCTTAACGCACTCATCATGTGAGTAAACTTTTGTAAAGTTTTGCTTTCAGCGCATGTTCCCTAGGTGCTAGGAATTGTTATTGCGACATCACAGACTTCTACTGTCATGAATTTGTCATCGGATTGGGCAAGGGCTAGCTGTAATCATCGAACACCGTAACCGCTTCGACGCATCACCCGCTGGCATGCTCCAAATGTCTCAAACTGCTTAGCTACCAACTCCCGCCAACGATTCACTACATGCGCTGTGAACAAGCCAGCATCAACGAATGCCCATTTGCACATTTCGACTGATATTGCTGAGTGCGTTCTCAGCTTTCGCGCAGGCTTTCCTGCCATCGCATTCGACCTGCGCCCGGATAATCACAACTGGAGGCGTACCGGCAAGCTGGCGGAGACCCTTTAAGATGCGATTGGGGAGATGTTTTAGCCGACCCATTTTGGCTGCCGTCTCGATACCGCCATCCTTGTCCTGCTCCCAGTAATCGAGAATCAGACGCTGGCTTGGCCGGCTCTGACTAGCGAACTCCAGCCGCCGCACAGAGAGTCCTGGCGGAGTCGACAGCTGCCCGCGGTAGACAAAGTCGCCCTGCGCCATACAAATGGTTGGGTCATGATACGCATCCAAATGGGCACCATTCACCACCGTCATCACAATGTTCGGGTTACGCGGAGCCTTGTACTCGTACAGCTTTGCCAAGGGCTTTCCGACCAATGCCAGAAACTCAGCATTGACATCCACCAGACGCGTCTTGTACTG
Source organism: uncultured Armatimonadota bacterium (assembly GCA_903915615.1). Classification (GTDB taxonomy): domain Bacteria; phylum Armatimonadota; class Armatimonadia; order Armatimonadales; family Armatimonadaceae; genus CAIRTT01. The sequence goes on along the minus strand of CAIWTR010000432.1, from coordinate 310 downwards.
CCCGATCTGCAACGGCGCAATCGGCATCCAGGTCGACTGTGCCTGGACCTGACGATGCTGAAGCGAACCGGATGTGAGAACCCCAATGGACAGCAGCGCGGCAAAAAGGGCGGCGTAGTCGAATGGGAAGCCACTGGCAGCGGCCGCGGGGGCACCTGCAGCAGTCTCACGCTTTCGGTGATGTTTCCCAAGCCAAACAGCCAAGGCAACTCCGATGGCCATATCGATGGCAATGGCCACGTACCCGATTTTCCCCGTTGTTGGAATCCCGATTCGTCCTTGAATCGCCGCAAGGATGGACTCTGGCAGT
>CAIWTR010000431.1 GCA_903915615.1 uncultured Armatimonadota bacterium | reverse complement strand
TGAGAAACGCTGCTTTGACATCGATGTCATTCTTGGCGAAAAAGAACAAATCATCCGGAAATCCGGCATCCTCGAGTACTACCGGGCATCGGAAGCATTCAACGATGTCGGAGGCATGGACCTTTTAAAGGACTGGATGAATCAGAGGACGGCAAGCTTTAGTGGGAAAGCCAAGGAATATGGACTCCCGGAACCCAAGGGAATCCTCCTCCTCGGTGTACAAGGCTGTGGTAAATCCTTGACCGCAAAGGCCATCGCGAGTCTCTGGCGGTTGCCACTCCTACGCCTCGATGTCGGCCGAATCTTCGCAGGTATTGTCGGGTCATCAGAGGAGAATATGCGTAAAGCCATCGCCACAGCAGAGTCTGTAGCGCCTTGTCTTTTGTGGATCGATGAGCTGGAAAAGGGCTTTAGCGGGACGCAGAGCTCCGGGATCTCCGATGGCGGTACAACCAGCCGTGTGTTTGGGACTTTTCTTTCGTGGATGCAGGATAAGAAGGCTCCGGTTTTCGTGATTGCAACATCCAATGATGTCTCTGCCCTTCCTCCGGAACTGATGCGCAAAGGTCGTTTTGACGAAATCTTTTTTGTTGATCTTCCCGCGCTCCCCGAGCGCAAAGAAATCTTCGCAATTCACCTGCGCAAGCGCGGGCGTGAAGTCACAAACCACGATGTTGACCTCTTGGCGCGGAAGGCAATCGGCTTTTCTGGCGCTGAAATTGAGCAGGTTGTCGTTTCTGCGATGTACACATCGTTCCACGATGGAGCCCGCGTGCTCACAGATAGTGACATGCTTGATGTCATTAAGGTTTCGGTACCACTTTCCCGCACGATGCGTGAGGGGATTGCAGAGCTAAGATACTGGGCAACGGATCGTGCGCGACCCGTCGCAAGCGGCGAAGCCGAAGATTTGGATATGGACTACACCGATGATGACACTGCCTGAACTGATTCGCGATCTTGAGCAGACTGTGGGTGGGGATGCCAAGATTTGCGTCCACGCCGTCAACCTGACGACGGGAGATAGCTTTTCCCATAACGAGTGGAGAGTGATTCCAACTGCGTCCATGATAAAGATCGCCATTGTTGACATGGTGTCCCGTCTTGTAGCAGCAGGTGGACTCTCGTGGGATGACTCATGTAAGTTCACTGATGGCGATATCGTAGGTGGGGCGGGTGTGCTTCGCTATATGGCGAGTGTCCGGGATATCTCCCTCTCTGATGCTGCAACGCTGGCAATTGTGGTCTCTGACAATGTGGCGAGTAACATCTGTCTCGATGCACTGGGTGGGGCTGCAGTCGCGACCGCGATGCTGCGTAGAACCTGGGATATTGATTCGACGATTATCAACCGGCCAATCACCATGACCCCTGCACCAGATGACGACCAGCATACTGCGCAATCCACTGCATTTGATTTAGTAACAATCGCATCGCACCTGACATCCGATACGTTGGAGCGCATGGAAAAGTGCATCGATGGTCGGATGCTCACTAAATGGCTTCCACTAAGCTGGGCCATCGAGCCTCCCAAGTCTGTTTGCAAGGTCGCACACAAACCAGGCTGGATTGAGTCCCTACGCGGGGATGTCGGAGTGATCAATGTTGATGGAAACCGTGTCGTGATGGCAGTTGCTATTGACAATATTCCGCCCGGACACATGCACCAAGGAAACGACGCAGATGCGGCCGTTGCAACAATCAGCGCCAAAATTGTAGAGGCACTCGTCCCGGGCTTCAAAAGCCTCTTGAAAGACTAACACTATGTCCTTTATTGAATTCCTCAATCTCTACATTGATAACACCCAAGAAACGGCCATCGCATCACTGCAAGCCTGTCTCCGTATTCCATCGGTTAAAGACGAAATAACCGTCGCCCCTGGTGCTCCGTTTGGTCAGGCATGTGCGGATGCCCTTGCCTATACCCTTGACATGTGTGCCGCTGCGGGTATGACGACAGTCAACCTCGATGGCTACGTGGGTTATGCCGAGTTTGGACCAGTGGATGCACCGGAGCATATTGCGCTCCTCGGCCACTTGGATGTCGTTCCTCCTGGCGATGGCTGGACGGATGGACCATGGGATGCCGTCGTCCGCGATGGCCGTATATGGAGCCGTGGTGCGCAGGATGATAAGGGCCCGACATTTGCTGGCGTTCACGGTGCAATCGCATTGTTGCAAAGTGGTGCCGAGCTGCGCCACCGAGTCAGGCTCATCTTCGGCTGTGATGAAGAGTCCTCCTGGCAATGTATGGAGCATTACTTTGGCGCCGCGGGACAACCGATGCCAAAGCTTGCATTCACCCCGGATGCCGGCTTCCCTCTGTACCACGCTGAAAAGGGCAGCTACACAGCGACCGTGACACGGTCACTTGGTTCTACATCAGCAGGAATCACTGGTTTTACCTCCGGTCTCCGGCCCAATATGGTTCCAGACAAAGCAACTGTAACGATTAGTGATGCATCACTCTTCGAGCGTTTACGTGCTGCGATGCCAACTGCCACTGAAGCACCTAGTGGTGGACTTCAGGTAACCGGTGTATCCGCACATGGTGGTGCTCCACATGGCGGTGTGAACGCAGCGATGCTCCTCGCACGTGGCTTGGAAAGTGCAACCGGCGATGCGTCATGGCAGGCCTTGGTCGCCCTCTGCGACTGTGATGGCAAGGGGGCTGGCATCGAAGGCCAAGATGACCTGACGGGTGCGCTAACCCTGAATGTTGGCGTGGTGAACGTAAAGGACGGCCTTTTAGAGGTGGTCATAAATGTGCGTTACCCGGCTACATGGGATGATTCTGTCTTGCAGCGCAGCTGGGATAATCTGGCCGAGCGCGGATGGACCTTGGTGGAATTTGACCACACGGCACCATTACATGTGCCAATTGATCAGGAACCTGTCAAGACGCTGCTTAGCGTTTATCGTGACCACACTGGGGATATGTCGGCTCCAAAAACCATGGGCGGGCGCACCTACGCTACAAGTGTTCAGCCTGTCGGAGTTGCATTTGGTGCCGCGATGGCCGGCGACCCGGAAGTTGCACATCGTCCAGATGAGAATATTTCAGTTGAACGCTACTTACAGTGCATTCGCATTTACGGTGATGCCCTTTATCGTCTGGCCAATACGTAAAGAACGTAGAACAGAAGCTCTCTTTATTCCTTAGTGCATGAATCACAAAGGGATTCGTACGATGATGACCTGCCGGTGAAGTTGTTCACAGAGCTTCTAAGGAGTCATTATTGATGGGCTTCGCACGTCCACGGCTGGTTCATGTTCATCCTGTTACGCACATTATGCTTCTGCACTATTGCTATTCACCATTCAATATGCCGTCGACGAAGGTGTAAATCGTTTACCGAGTGGGTACTAAATATCTGTGAGCGATTTTGATACTAATCATGTATGGCGTAAGCTGTGTGCCGGGCAGGCTAAAATCTCCCGCTCAATCGATGAGTCGTTGCGCAGGTCCGGTTGTGTACCACTCGAATGGGTCGGGATTCTCTTTGACATCCAGTGGTATGGAAATGGCCGAATCCGACTTGGCGAGCTTGCCGAACGGTCATCCCTTAGCCGCAGTGGAATCACGCGTCTGATTGACCGGATGGTCGAAGGTGGAGTTATTTCCCGTGAAGCCTGTGAACACGATGGTCGTGGGACCTATGCCGTGATCTCTGAGCTTGGAAAAACCAAACTTACCGCAGCGTTGCAAGTTCAGGAGCGCGTTCTACAAGCCGCGTTCTATCGAAGGTTTACCAATGGGGATATGGAAGCGTTTGTGCGTATTGCAGGAGCCCTCGAAGGCGCTGATTAAACCTAGCGTTGTAATAGGAAAGCCCACCGTAGCTGAGCTGCGGTGGGCTTTTTCTTTGTATGAGCTACCTACTTTGAACTCGTGACGCGTTCTTTGATGCTATCAATGACCGTCTGGACAACCGATTTGGCATCCATGCCACAGAGCTCCTGGAGCTTTGGAATGGTTCCATGTTCTACGTAGCTGTCAGGGAGTCCGATTCGCTTTACTGTTATGTTAGGCTTTCCAATGTCCTGAATGGCCTCTGAGACAGCAGAACCAAAGCCGCCGGTGATGACTCCATCTTCAAGGGTGACAATCAGCTGCGCCGACTCTGCGACCCGCTTTAACATTTCGATATCTAATGGCTTGATCCACCGGATGTTTACAACCGTACAGTCAATCTTGTGGGTATCACGAAGGATTCGCGCTGCCTCCAGCGCCTGATTGACCATCGGGCCGACGGCAAGCAATGCAACATCCCCGCCGGACATCAGCGTTTGTGACAACCCATGGCGTATCGGTTCCGGCTTCGGCTCAAGCAGAACAGTGCTTCCGCGTGGATAGCGGATTGCAATCGGTCCTTGATGTTCCGTCAACGCATAACGAACCATCTCCCGGAGCTCTGCTGTGTCACAGGGAGCCAAGAAGGCCATTCCAGGAATACTGCGCATGTACGCAATATCCATCGCTCCGTGATGCGTCGCACCATCATCGCCGACAAGACCAGCCCGGTCAAGACAGAACACCACAGGGAGGTCTTGAAGACACACATCATGGATGATCTGGTCGTAGGCCCTCTGAAGAAATGTCGAATAAATCGCACAGACGGGGCGGAAACCTCCCGCCGCAAGACCAGCTGCAAATGTCACTGCATGCTGCTCTGCAATCCCGACATCGAAGAAGCGCTCAGGAAACTTTTCTGCAAACTTAGCCAGCCCGGTACCATCGGGCATCGCTGCGGTAATAGCAACGACCTCTGGATGGTTGACTGCCACTTCATTAAGGCTCTCAACAAACGCTTGGGTATAGGAGACACCGGATGCTTTCTTCTCAAGGTTGCCATCTTCGACATTGAAGCCACTCACGGCGTGCCATGTACGCTGATCGCCTTCTGCCGGCACATAGCCCTTGCCCTTGGTCGTGTTCACATGCAAAAGGACTGGACCTTTTAGACGCTTGACTTCCTCGAAGACTTCCGTCAGGAAACCGATATCGTGGCCATCGAGGGGACCGATGTATTGAAAACCTAGCTCCTCGAAGAACAGTCCCGTGTTTGCTGGGGCAACCAGATGCGTCGCCGCATGGCGCGCGCCACTCGCAGCCTTGTAAAGCAGTCCTTCCTTCGGAATGGACGATTTAAAAGCCGACTGAGCCTTTTGAAACTGTGGATTTAAGCGAAGTTTTGCGAGCATCGTCGCAAGCGCGCCGACATTCTCAGCGATGCTCATATTGTTGTCATTGAGCACTACAACCATGTCCGTTTTCTGGTCGCCAATGTTGAGCATCGCTTCCAGCGCCATACCACCTGTCAGCGAGCCATCCCCGATAACGGCAAGCACATGCTCTTTCGTGCCGCGGAGGTCACGGGCCTTCGCAAAGCCAAGTGCAGCCGAAAGTGATGTAGACGCATGGCCTGCACCAAAGAGGTCATACTTGCTCTCATCACGACGCAGATACCCGCTGATACCACCGTATTGCTTGATGGATGACAGCTGCTTCCAGCGCCCCGTCAACATCTTATGCGGATAGCACTGATGGCCAACATCCCAGATGACCTTGTCTTCAGGGATTCCATATGCGTGGTACATCGCGATCGTGAGCTCAATGACGCCAAGATTTGGTGCGAAATGCCCGCCGACTTTTGCTATCGTTCGTACCAGACCATCACGGACTTCATCGGCAAGACGGTTGAGTGTCGGCACATCCATTGAACGGAGGCTTTCAGGACCACTCAGGTTGTCAAGCAACGGGTATTCATTCTGCATAGGAAATCCTTACTTTGTCTGGCAAAGTCACGACACATCTACAACTAACCACAACGTGTCGTATATGTCAAAACGCTGGTCGTTGGTGAAAGGTTCCGCTATTCTGGCTCAGCGGTGCCTTCGAGGACCAAGCCCTTGGTTTC
>CAIWTR010000430.1 GCA_903915615.1 uncultured Armatimonadota bacterium | reverse complement strand
TGGGCATATCCTGTGCGTTTGCATCCCGCTCTACCGCATCTACCCGGACTGGAACTGGCCGGTTGGCGTTGGGCTTTCTGCATTTGCTACGTGGCTTGTTGGCGCTCTGTTACTCTCACATTTCTGGATGAAGCGTTTCTCACGCGGGCTGCTTGAGAGCACGGTTCACTGGCTGGTTTCTCGATGACCATTTACACCAGCTATGTCCAGCTTACAGACCTCCCGGATGGCTTTCTTGAGCTAAACAGCAACATCCTGACGGAACAGGAACGCATCTATGCAGCTGCGATAACGGATTGGCTTCAGCAGAGCGAGTGGTGTTGTGGGCGGATTCTCCTGCGCTACCTGGTGGCAAGCGCGTACGATGTGCCCGTCTCTGACATCATGATTCATTCTCTATCCAGTGGTCAGCTGGTTGCCGAAACACCCATCGGGCAGGTGAATGTAAGCCATTCCCGCATCCCCGGCGTGTGGGCTGGGGCGACGGCACGGGCATTTCCAATCGGACTTGATCTGGTGGATGTCGCTGACTTTCCTGTTGATGTGAATGGCGCGGCGGTTAGCGCGGATGCATGGGCTACCTTGGAAGCGCTTGCCAAAGTGACACAGCGTGGGCTGGACTGGGCTCTCTCGGCTGCCTGTTACCCAGTGGATGGCCTGCTTATAGCACCGAGTGGAGAACGCTATAGAACGGCAATTCTTCAAAATCTGCCTGTAGATGTTCGCGCGGTGGTGCTGTTTCCGGTGGAACACACGTGTGATGTCAAAGATGTAGATATCGCTGCGAAAATTATTTGCTATTTCAACGAATGAACATCCGGTAATCTTGGGAATAAATATTACGTAGGAACTTGGTGACTCAGGTACCTACATCTGCCTTTATTGGCGGCAAATGACCACTGCCCACCCGCGGTGGTCATTTGTTTATCTGTCTACTTACGAATGGCGGATTGACACAGCCATCGCGTAAGGTTTCCAACCCCAAATCTAAAATCTCTACGAAGCAGCTGCACGGGTCGTTTGTATTCATGACTTCAAACGCAAATCAAAATCTATGCTGTGTTTTCTCTGTTTCCATCCGTCCATTCTTATTCTCCCAAATGGCGGATGGAAACATCCCGGCTTTTGGATACCGTGTTATTGAACAGACGGTAACGAAGGAGCAAGCAAATGAGACTGGATGACAAAGTAATCGTGGTCACGGGTGGCGCCAGCGGAATAGGCCTCGCTACCATCGAGAGAGTGCTCGTTGAAGGCGGATTTGCCGTGATCGCCGATGTTGCAGGCAGCCAAGGTGGATTTGAAGCCGAGCGCCTTCGTGCCAGCTATCCTGAGAAGTGTATTTTCATCGCAACCGATGTCCGCTCCACGGCAGATGCCAATGCGATGATCGAAGAAACCATCGCCGCATTCGGTCGCGTGGATGGCCTTTTCGCAAATGCAGGCGTCGGGCTCACACACGCCGCCGAGTCCTACCCGGATAGCGAGTTCCAAAAGGTCATCGATGTCAACCTCACCGGAGCCTTCCGGACCATCCGGGCGGCACTGCCACCGATGTACGCGCAGGGCTCCGGGAGCATCGTCACCTGTGCATCCGTTTTGGGAGTGATGGGCCAGTCCACGACCGCCGCCTACAGCGCAAGCAAAGCAGGCCTCGTCAACCTCACCCGGACAATCGCACTCGAAGGCGCTAAGCATGGCGTGCGCTGCAATGCCATCGGACCAGGGTACATCGAAACCCCGATGCTGAATCAGCTCACCGATGAAGCCAAGGAATATGCAAAGTCGCTGCATCCACTGGGGCGCCTTGGCCGTCCGGATGAGATCGCCGCTGCCGTCGTATTCTTGCTCTCCGATGATGCAAGCTTTATCACGGGAGCTAACCTCCTCGTGGATGGAGGCTTCACAGCAGGGAAAGCCTGACACCTGTAGACTGACGACATCTTAGTGACT
>CAIWTR010000429.1 GCA_903915615.1 uncultured Armatimonadota bacterium | reverse complement strand
GCTGCAAGGAAGTAGATCATGTTGAAGCCGACATACATCCAGAGACTCGTCAGGACAAGCGCGGGCATCACCGTGGCTGGGTCCCCCAGCCACTTCGTCGTGATGTTAGCCGGGTTCATCGTGATCGCGGCGTAGGCATGATTCACAAGGCCATATTTGGGCTGAAAGAGCACAGCAAAGAGGACTCCGACAAAGACTTGACCGAGGAGATGTGGAGAAAAGAAGATCAAACGGAAAAGGTTTTGTCCCTTCAGCCACTTTTGACTGAGGAGCAACGCCAGCCCGAGGGATAACGGCAGCTGTAACAACACCGTCGCGATGGTGTAGGTAACGGTGTTGGTAACGGCCTTGTGAAAGTCAGGGTCTTGAAGCAGAAATGCAAAATTCCGGAGGCCGACGGGCGACCAGTCCTGAGGTCCGCTCGTCGCATAAAAGGCCAAGCGGAAACTTTGCACAATCGGATAGACGCTGAACACTAAAAATAGCAACACGAACGGCGCAACGAAAATGTACGGAGCCGCTCCACCGCCGACGCGGTAGCTTCGACGTGGTGTCATTAAAACGGGTTCCTTGCGATACGCTTACGGACTTCATCGGCTCGGGATTTGAGCGCACGCGCAACAAAGTCCCGGAGACCATCCGGTCCATTCTTCGAGTAATGTGCAACGCCGGCAATCAGGACCTGACCAAATTTCCCCTTGGCGACATCCTGAAATGGACTTGTGTACTGTGATGGAACATCCAATGCGAGCGTCGCATAGTCGCGACCGATACGCTGCCCGCCGTAGAAGGCATAGGCTTGATCGAACGCCGGCTCATTCCAGGCATCCGGGACCGGAGGCAAAATGTACGTTTCCGAATATCGCTCAGCCAGGTCTTCTTTGTTCAAGTACAGAAACTTGGCAAAGTCCCATGCAAGTTGCTTATCCACGCACTTTCGGGTTATTCCAAGCATCGTCCCACCCCAGGTACTTGTCTTGCGGGGATTTCCTGAAAATGTTGGCAGTGGCATCAAGCCCATCTTGCCGGAAAGCTTTCCGACATTAGTCTCATGTTGCTTTGAACGCCAGTCCGGTGTAACAACCGTCAGGAAGTACTCATCTTCAAGCGCTTGGGTCATGACTTGCCCAAACGATGAGCTGAGTGATGATGCAATCTGTGATTCTTGCTTATCGGCTACCAACGGGATGTACCAGAGAAGCGTCTCTAAGCCGATTTCATCATCGAATGTCACATTCCCATTTGCATCGAACAGACCGCCACCCTTTTGTAGGAGGATGGTCATCAGCTGGTCAACACCCGAGTCTGAAAACTCCGTGATGTACCGGTCACCGGGCTTTCTTACTTTCTTTCCCGCAGCGATAAAGCTGTCCCAAGTCGTAAGGTTTTCGGGTTTGAGCCCAAGCTCTGTAAATGCCTCCCGGTTGTAAGCAAGCATCACCGGATGAACATCATGCGGCAAACCAAAAATACGACCCTTATATGTGTAAGGAGTAAAGCGTGCCCCGATGATGCGCTTATCAAGGCCTTCGGCCTTCAATGTATCGGTGATGTCCCAGAAGCCCACGTGTTCCACTGGTCCACGAAAGAACGTCCCTGCGTTGCTGATCTCAATCTCGCAGACATCGGGGACATCGCCGGTCAATCCTGCCTGAAACGCGGCTTGCAGGCGCTGTGGCAGCCCGGTTCCACTGACAAGCTGCACATCGATAACTTTGTCCGGATGCGCTTTTTGAAACTTGGGGAGTGCTTTGAGGTAAGCATCATAGTGCGTCGTAGAAAACGTCCAAAAGACAAGATCAGCCTTCTTGACCGTGCGATTTTGCGCTCCGAGCCAAATGCCACTTGCGAGTGAAAGCGCGAGCATAAGTGCCGGTGCGGGTCCAAACGGAAATCTCATGTTAGCTACCTGGCGCGAATCTACCGGAATTGAGCCTGCCATCCGGGTCAAAAGCACTGCGAATTCCAGCATTCAATTGGATGGCACTGGCCGTAGACGGAGGACCACACCATGCAGCTGACCTGAGCTCAATCGGAGCTTCATCAATGAACCAGCTGGCTCCAAACGATGCACTGCACTTAGCGACGGAATCGATTAACTCAGCAGCATTATCTGGAACGACAGGCCACGAGAGTCCAATCCGGCCCGTCAGTGGAAGGATGGTAATCGTCCCACCTGCCGCTAAAACACTTTCACGGAGCTTAGCGACAATTTCAGCCGTCACCGATGGCAGCGTCTGTAGTCGAATGATGAGATTGCCTTCGATGGGATCTGGCAGATATTCGCCTTCAAATGCTTGCGCAGATACATCTGTACGTGCCGTGGTTGCCGCACCGAACGCCGCTGCTGTAACAGCCTCCGTTGCGCCATGAAACGTTATCGTCCCGTAGTCGGTGGCTTCACTCGGTCTACACAGGATGACGGCTGATACGGGGTCCATTGCAGGTCTGAGATCAATCATCCAGCCAATCAGCGACGATGCCGCTCCGCTCGCAACGACACTTGCACGTGCCTCTGGCTTCGGCATCACCCGGAAAGTCAACTTTGTAAAGATGGCCAGCTGTCCGTTTGATCCCGTCAGAAGTTTCGGAAGGTCGTACCCAGTGACATTCTTGACGACGCGCCCACCGCCATGGATGAGGTTTCCAGCCATATCGACGGCTTCCACACCAATCAATAGGTCACGAACGGTGCCATAGCCAGTGCTCAGGTAACCCGATGCCGCAGCTGCGACCATCCCACCGATTGTTGTCACAACGGGATAGGAAGGATCGATTGGCAGGTATTGATTATGCTCAGCCAGCAATACCTGAAGGTCAATCAGACGCGTCCCAGGCTTCACCGAGATCGTCATGTCATCGATGTCATGTTCGACCACACCATTGAATGGCCTAAGATCGATGACGACGGGTGGCTTGGAACAGGGCAACCCGGAAAGCTGT
>CAIWTR010000428.1 GCA_903915615.1 uncultured Armatimonadota bacterium | reverse complement strand
CTGGACGATGTAATCGAGGACCACACGCTGCTTCTTGAGCTTTGCCGGGATGGTGACGAGTTGGCCATTGTTGATGAACGCGGCGAGGACCTTTTCGGCATAACCGGCATCATAGATGAGCTCTTCCTCCCGAGCGGTTGCGTGGCGATCCATAAGCGGAATTTATCATTTGTCGGGTGGTGGCGGTGAGACATCCGTAGGCACCGCAACCTTGGTCTTGCAACGATTCTCTCGCATACGATAATGTGCATGTAGGCGGAAATTTATCCTAGTTTGGAGATGTTTATGTCCGCCACCTGTTACGTAATCACATCACAACCTAGCGTTGTCTGTGAACCATCCCGTTCTATTCCGCAGTGTCGCTATCTGTTAGACACATGCATCGTCGTCGACTATGCAGAGCAAAACGTCGAGATTCCAAGGTACATCTCAGAATGCTCGGCTATTTCTGTTGTCACGCTGATGGATCTATTACTTCCACGTAAGCGCAGTGAGATCTCTACGTTTAGGTTGGGAGAATTCCTAACATCAAGGTCCATCCTCGTATGTGACTTGAAGTGCTTCCAAGTAGCCATCTTGCTCAGATTCAAAATGAAGTTGACAGTACCGGACGCCATTATTGCGGCGACTTCCGTTTGTAATCGTCTCACTCTGATAACCGCAGATAAAAGGTTACTTAGTCATCCAGATGTCAAAAGTGCTCGATTGGAGGACATAGTTAAATGAAGTCACCAACAAAACGCATCCCGATTGCCGAACGGAAGCGCCTAATGATGGACGCCTGTTTCAAGATTGCTGAGGTCAAACTAAAGCAGACTGCAGGTCTATTGGGCGATGTTGACATCGAGACGCTGGATCTTCATCCATTCGTCCTGGAAGTACTCGGGACCGAACCTCTCAAGGCAAATCCGTTCTATCCAGTACGTTGTTGCGTGCCCGATTGTAAGTGTGACAAACTAGAGTGATGCGATGCCCACCTATGAGACAGGCATCCTCGAAGCCTCTGTAGGGGCAGGCTTCCACGCCTGCCTGCGGCTATCTGAGATGCGAAACGCCAACAGGGCAGGCACAGAGGCCTGCCCCTACGAGTGCTTAGACCGATTGATGTTGGCGCCTTGACAAATCCGCCAGCGGCGGGCGGACACGGCGGTCATCTCATACGCGGAGATTTTTGGTGTCAACACACACGGTTACAGATGTCCAACTTCCCATCGATACCTGTGGCTTTCGGAATGTTTGACGTTCACTCTGCTGCGATTTTGCCGAAGTTAGACTTCTATCGATGTATTCTATGTGAATCTATTTTTGTGCGGTCGCGTCTGATTAAAAACGAATAAACTCGCGATATTGGCCGTACCTTCGCGCTGCTGTAGGCAGAGACCCTGATTCTCGGCCACGTGGGGGATGACTGATAGGACCATCCTGTTATTCATCAAAGGAGGTCTCTAAATGACTTTACCTTGAGGCGGAAACGGTGGTTTTCCTCCCAGTAAGACTTGAGTACGTCTGCCTCCTCGACCGACAGCCGTCCGGAGGTTATTCCAGCGACGACAACGTCCGTGGATGTGATCACAGTGATTCCAGCCGTGAGATACTTTGCCTTCTTGACCGCCTGGATATCATCAATGGCAATCGCCCCCTTGAACTCAATAGCCGCGGCAAACGAGAACGACTCACCGCTACCGAGCCCCAAGGCTAGAAATTTGGCCACGCTTTCAGTTATAACCGCACCTTCAAGGATCAGTGTCCGAATCGTTCCTTGCTCCAGAAGTTCATCGAGCAATGCACGCTCACTCTGAACCTCTTCATAGACAGGGTGAACGATTCGCACCCGATAACCAAGGCCCTGAACAAGGTCAAATCGACGCACTCTCAAAAAATTGATAAGTGTCGATGCGTCAGCGATGAGCAGCGAATTCTCCATCAGTCGTCAAAGTGCTCCCTCACCTGAGCATATTCTTCTTCAACATCGAGCTGAGCAAGAGAACAGAACTCTCGAAACCGTCCTCCAGAAATTGCCTCACGCCGATAGGCTTCCCGTGCCAGCCAACGAACGTAGGTTTCAAGAAAGGGTTGCTCAGCTTCTCTAGACTCAATACGAAGCCTGCCTTCTTGTCTCTTTTCGAGGAGCGCTTGAAGCTTCTCGCGATTCACTTTGCGAAGATCGCTGAGTCGGTAGGCTGCTGCGTCGTAGCTCACTTGGAACCAATCCGCGATAAATGCAACATCGTGAAAAGCGATGTCTTGAGAGCCTGGCACGTTGCGCTTTTCAACGGGTTCAACCGCGTTTCGGCCTTCGACTGAGTTGTCGAAAATCCACATGGTCTCTCGACTCGGGCCTCCCTTGTCGATACGACCGAGGAGTTCAGTAACGCCTTTCGCCGGCATCAGGAATTCACTAGCAAAACTGTTCGCTCGCCGCTCAATAAGCTCTTTTGAGTTGCTCGAACTGCTCACCGATGCCGAACGGGTCTTGCGGTCTGCAAGAACATGGGCATACTCGTGGGCATAGGAAAAGCGCCTTCGACTTCTGTGCTGGCTCTGATTGACCACAACCGCCACGCCGATGCTAGAGTGGACAAGGCAGATGCCCGAAACGTTGTCCGGCATCGCAGCGGATACAGCCCAAACACCTTGTTGGGAGATGATTTCTGCAATGTCCGGAATCGGTCCCCATCCTAAACCGAGTCGCTGTCGCTCTTGATTTGCCAGCTCCTGACCTTGCTCGTAGGCTTCAGCATTGTTACGAGGTTCTCGCAGTCCATAATCAGGTGGAAGGTGTCTCGGGTCGTCACCGATAAGCCGCTCGATGGTTCGAGCCTCCTGGAAAACATTGGAAAACCAAACGAGTCTGTCTCGAAGCCCTGGCGAATTGGACAGAGTCTCTTGCATCCGAAAAAGTGCAGTGAGGGGCTCTTCTTCGGTGTTCTCTCCTTCAAGCAGAATCGAAGATAGCGATCGTCCGTAGAGCTTCGCCAAGAGAACAATCTCCAGAGAGTTGACACTTCGGGCCCCTGACTCAATTTGTGCGAGTGATTCGCGGGAGAGTCCGAGGTGTGCGGCTACATCCTGCTGGGTACGCGCAACGCTTTTCCTAGCATCCTGTAATCTTTGACCTAAAGCTTCTTGAGTGAGTGACATAACTTTTTACCTACATCATGGGCAAACCATGCCTGCATCGTATGACTTATGAGTTAAGTTGTCAAATATTGCCGTAAATGTAAGTCAAAAAGATCCATACCTTTTGAAGACCTGGTTTTTCTTAGGTGGCCTTCCCCTACGATTGTCGCTAGGAAATTCGGCCGTCATAAATCGTAAGTTGGTCGATTCGCATAGGCAGCCTTACGAGTGCGGAAAGGCATAGCGGTCTGCCCGCGACAGAGCGAATCCGACGGTAGCAATCAGCTTGAAAAGTCGTTCCCATTGCGTGATTGCGGCTGCCGGTCACGGTCGGTATATTGGACTTAGGCGGAACATCAACTCATTTGGAGATTTTTATGACCGCTAATCCTTGTTTACTCACAACACAGCCAAGCAGCCGGCGCAGTTTTGCGTTTAGCGCTTCCTCTACATTCGACAGTAAACACAGTCACCTTGTTGCTGCAGCCAGTCAATCACCGGCAAAACTATGGCAATGAAACGCCCCCGAATTGCCGAACAGAAGCGCATTCTCTATGACGCCTGCCTCAAGATTGCTGAAATTAAGTATTATCAGACAGCGGGATTAATGGGCGATGTTGACATCGAGACACTGGATCTTCATCCATTCGTCTTGGAGATACTTGGCACCGGCCCCATCAAGGCAAATCCGTTCTATCCAGTACGTTGTTGCGTGCCCGATTGTGAGCGTGGCAAACAAGAGTGATGGATACCCACCAATGAGACAGGCATCCTCGTAGCCTCTGTAGGGGCAGGCTTCCACGCCTGCCCGCGGCAATCTGAGAAACGAAACGCAAAAAGGGCAGGCACAGAGGCCTGCCCCTACGAATCGTTTGTTCGTTTCATGATGGCGACTAAACGAATCCGTCAGGCGCGACGGACACGGAGGTCGTCTCATACGCGGCGGTTTTGCGTCTAGTAAGGAAGAAGGTCATGTAGGGGCAGGCTTCCACGCCTGCCCGCGGCTATCTGAGATGCGAAACGCCAACAGGGCAGGCACAGCTGTGGGTAAACAAGTTCGCAAGCGCTTAGATGACATACGTGCAGCAGAGACATTGGACGATATCCGATATGTTCCAGGACGCTTTGAGGAGCTAACAGGAAACCGACGCGGCCAGTTCTCGCTCCGTGTAAGTGCAAACGTGAGGTTGATTATTGAGCCAGCCAACGATGCTGAGTGTTTGAAAAACGACGATGGTATCGATTTGCGCTCAGTAACTGCCGTCAGGATTGTAGAAATCGTAGACTATCACTAAGGTATTGAACAGATGAAACAGAATTACCCACTTTCACAGTACTTGCCATCGACTCCGCCCGGTGCAACGCTCGCTGACCTTCTTCTCGAGCGGGAAGTGAGCCATGCGGAATTTTGTGAACAAACCGATCTTTCACAGACACGCTTATGCCGGATTATTTGCGGTGATGATGCGATTACATCGGATTTGGCTGCACTATTTGAAAGCACACTTGGTACTCCTGCGTCATTTTGGCTCAATCGGGAACACCAATATCGACAAGCACTTAGCACCACAGCTGAAATCCCAGACCAATGCACAAAACCCATGGCAATTGCATAGTTGTTGAGCTGTTGTGGCAACGATAGCTGTCCGCCTATACGCGGAGGTTTTGTGTTTAGTAAGGAAGAAGGCCCTGTAGGGGCAGGCTTTCACGCCTGCCCGCGGCTGTCTGAGATACGAAACGCCAAAAGGGCAGGCACAGAGGCCTGCCCCTACGAGTGGTCTGTTCGATTCATGCTAGCCGCTTGACCAATTCAGGAGTCGCGGGCGGACACAGCGGTCCGCCCCTACGCGGAGGATTTGTCATTGAAAGGGCAATCCGAATTACGAGCAAAGTCCTGTAGGGGCAGGCTTCCATGCCTGCCCGCGAATCCCGAGTTCGAATCGTCGACAAGGGAGGACACAGCGGCCCTCCCTTACACAGAAAGGTGGCGTTCCCACTGCGTGGTTGCAAAATCCAAAGTGCAACAGTAGAGTGAATTCAGGCGGAAAAAATCCACAATGGAGGGTCACTTCGTGACACTGCAGTATTGTTTACCGCCATCTACTGCCGACATAGTCGGCACATCTATCCCTGAGTACCATTTGTCCTCAAAGGGATATCTCCTTGACACGAACATCGTTATTGATTTGGTGACTAGCCTGATTGCGCTCACCGGAAACGTCACGTCCTTCTTCGTCAGTGTCATCACACTCGTCGAGCTTTGCAAAAACACGGATACCGCTGCGCATGGGTTGGATGCTTATGTTCGGGACTTGCTCCGCGCTGATGCGATGATTGTTGACACAGAAATCGCCATAATCGCACGCGACCTACGGAATGCTTCACAGCTGAAGGTACCGCATGCGGTTATCGCAGCGACAGCAATACGCAACGGATTGACGTTGGTTACAGAGGACCGACAGTTACTAGCAATCCCGAATCTAGGTGCCATCGGGTACGACAAATTCATGGCTCAGATCGGAGCATCCCATGATTGATCGAACAGCCATCATCAGGCT
>CAIWTR010000427.1 GCA_903915615.1 uncultured Armatimonadota bacterium | reverse complement strand
GGCATCCGCCAGAGGTTGTAGGTGCCATCCTTTTCGGATGCATAAATCAGCTCGCGTCCACCATCCGTGAACTGTGGCCACAGGTCCTGGCCATCAAAGTCGGTGAGCTGGGTGACATCTTTGGAGCCGATGGTGTGGATGTAAATATCAGCAGATGCTGTTCCGTGGTAGCCGAGGCGTGGCCAGTCGTTTGAGCCACGGACGAAGGCGATGGTCTTGTTGTCGGGCGAAAGGGTTGCGCCGGCGGTGCGCTGGACAGCGATGACGGGGACGGCGCGGCCGGGTTTGGTGGTGATGGGAACGCGGTAGACACCGGGACCTGAGCCGACGTGCTCACGGATTTGGGTCACGAGAACAGATTTGCCATCCGGTGCCCAGCCGATACCGACGGAGCCTCCGCTAAACGATGTCAGCCGTGTTGGCGTTCCGCCATCGATTGGCATGATGTAGGCATCGTTGCGTCCAAGACGGTTGCTCGTGAAAAGGATGTGCTTGCCATCCGGGCTGATGAACGGGCGTGCATCGTAGGCGGCGTGGACAGTGAGGCGCCGGGATGGCTGCTTTGCGTCGACATCGGTGGCCCACAGGTCGCCCTGGTAGGAGAAGACGAGGCGGTTGCCATCCGGGGAGAGCGCCGGGTAGCGTGCGAAGGTGATGACCTGCTGTGCCATCGCGGCCGCGGAAATGCTCACAACGGCGGCAACGGCAAAGGTGGTTTTGAGAAGGTTGCGCATAGCGCATTCTACCTGCTGAAAATGCTGTCTTTCTGGATGGGTAAGTTCACGAAAGCTGCTTTTGCATCAGAATCAGCGCGAGCGTCTTCCCAAGCTTACGGGCCACATTTTGGGTGCGTCCATATGGAGACAAAGCCAGACTTTAAGTTGCTCTAAAACAACTCAAACAACCCCGCAAATATCAGAATGGCAAAAATCTACGAAAGCTGCTTTTGCATCAGAATGAGAGCAAGCGTCTTCCCAAGCTTACGGGCGACATTTTCAATGCGTCCACAGGAGACAAAGCCGTGTCGTTCGTGCAGGCGGATGGACACATCGTTGCCTTCTGTGATCAACGCAACGACATTGGTGATGCCGTATTTCGGCGCTTCGCTCAATGTGTGCATTAACAAGCGTTCGCCATAGCCATTTCCAGTGTGTTCTGGATGGACGTAGAGCGAGTTTTCAGCGGTGTGGCGATACGCAGGCTTTGGATTAAACGGTGAGAGGCTAGCGTAGCCGACAACCACTCCACCGGCGACCAAAACCCAGCCCGGGTAGGGATTTTCGGAGTGCTTTTCAATCCACAGCGCCTGGTCATCAGCGGTGCGCGGAAACAAATCACACGTCGCAGTGCTGGTTGCAACATAGTGGTTGTAGATGTCGCGAAGTGCATCGGCATCACCGGGGGTCACACACCGGATGTTGCATTCAGAATCGGTTGTCAACATTGCTGCTGATTAAACAGCGGATTCGCAGATTCTGTCATGCTTTGCTCTCCTTTGTGTCCCGCAGTCAGTAGGCGACCGCGGTAGAATCTCTGGTAATTATTCGTGCGTGATGCATGTCGAAATGAGGCCATCCTTTGTCTGCGTTTGAAGCCCACCTCTCTGAAACTGACCCTGATGTGTTTGCAGCAATCCGCGGCGAGGATGCCCGGCAGGCAGACAAACTCGAGCTGATTGCCAGCGAAAATATTGTCTCGCGTGCTGTTCGTGAAGCGCAGGGAAGCTCGCTGACAAACAAGTATGCCGAAGGCTACCCAGGCAACCGCTACTACGGCGGGTGCGAATGGGTGGATGTCGTCGAAGACATCGCCCGTGACCGTGCAAAGCAAGTCTTTGGCGCCGAATACGCAAACGTACAGCCACACTCGGGAACAAGCGCCAACATGGCGATCTACTTCACATTCCTGAAGCCAGGCGACACCGTCCTCGGGATGGACCTCTCCCACGGCGGCCACCTGACGCACGGCTCACCAGTAAACTTTAGTGGCCAGCTCTACAACTTTGCATCGTATGGCGTCGACCGCGAGACAGGCTTGCTCGACTACGACAAGGTTCGCGAAACCGCGCATCGGGTCAAGCCGAAAATGATCACCGTTGGTGCGAGCGCCTACTCCCGTGCGATTGACTATGCGAAGTTCCGCGCCATCGCCGATGAAGTCGGTGCGTTCTTGTTTGCGGACATCGCCCACCCAGCCGGCCTCATCGCTACCGGTCAGCTTCCGAGCCCTGTGCAGCATGCCCATGTGGTCGCAACGACAACGCATAAGACCATGCGTGGCCCACGCGGCGGTCTGATTGTCATGGGCAAGGACTTTGACAATCCATTTGGCCAGGTTGCAGCGAAGAGCGGACGTACGCTCCGGATGAGTGAGCTCTTGAACCGGATGGTTATTCCGGGCGTTCAAGGCGGAGCACTCATGCACGTTGTTGCAGCAAAGGCTGTCGGCTTTGGCGAGAACCTCAAACCTGAGTTCACTGAATACGCAAAGCAGATCATCCTGAATGCACAAGCACTCTCGACAGCACTGCAGGCACGTGGCTTCACGATTTGTTCAGGTGGAACCGACAACCACCTCATGCTCATCGACCTCCGCAATAAGGGTGTCAATGGCAAGGATGCGCAGTTTGCCTGTGATGAAGCGGGCATCACCTTGAATAAAAACGGTGTGCCGTTTGATGACAAGTCTCCGCTCATCACCAGTGGAATCCGTATCGGAACGCCTGCTGTGACCACGCGTGGGATGAAGGAAGCGGACATGGATGTCATCGCTGGCTTCATCGACCGTGCAATCATCGGTAGGGCCGATGCGACAGCTCTCCACGGCATTGCCGGCGAAGTCAAAGCATTCTGCGCCGGTTTCCCGATTTGGGAGTAAGTTGACGGAATCCGACAGCCAGCGTCCGAGCTGGGATGAGTACTTTCTCAGTATCGCCCGTGAGGTCGCGACGCGTTCGACTTGCCTTCGACGGCATGTTGGCGCGCTGATTGTGCGCGACCGGCGGATTTTGTGCTCGGGCTATAACGGCTCGCCGCCCGGTCAACCTCACTGCACGGATGTCGGCTGTCTTATCGAAGATGGCCGCTGTATTCGCACACTCCATGCGGAGCAAAATGCCATCACACAGGCGGCTCTGCATGGTGTGAGTACGCAGGGTGCGACGCTTTACTGCACCTGCCGGCCATGTCATGTCTGCGCAAGGATGATTGTTGGAGCGGGAATCGTACGCGTGGTGTTTTTCGGGGATGCTCCTGAAGGTTGGGCATCGGATGTGCTCCGGGATGCTGGTGTATTGGTGTGTGGACTGCCTGAACCTCCTCGCCGTTCGGACACCGGTTGGGATAAACTCATCCTGCAATGAATGCGGTGCTGTTACAACAAATGGCCGTTGCTGCGGCCGTCGCCGGAACGGTCACCGCACTGGTTACCCCCCCTGTTCGCCGGATGGCAATCGCCGCCGGTGTGGTACGTGAAGCACGCAAACGCGATGTCCATACGCAGCCGACGCCTCTCTGGGGCGGCGTTGCGATTATCGTTGGATTTCTGGCTGCATTTGCGCTGGTCCGCCTCCTGTGGGTCCCGGCATTTGAACACGGCCTAAGCACAAACCACTCACACCCCATCCTTGGCATTTTGATTGGTGCGCTCCTCGTCGCAACGGTTGGCCTGTTCGATGACAAAGGTGACCTCAAGCCGTGGCAGCAAATGCTTTCGCTTCTCACCGGCGGGTTGATCGCAGCGCTATTTGGAGCCCGTATTGAGGGCATCACAAACCCACTTGATGGAGGCTGGATTCAGCTTCCGATGCCCGTTTCGATCATCGGAACGATGGCTTGGATTTTCTTGGCGGCGAAGACATTTGACTTCCTCGATGGCCTTGATGGCCTTGCGGCTGGGATTTGTGCTATTTGCGCAACAACGATGGGTCTGATGGCCGTGAGTATGCGCGCGAGTGACCCGGTTGTCGGTCTTCTGGCGGCGGCGGTTGCTGGAAGCTGTATCGGATTCCTAAGACACAACTACAACCCGGCGAGCATCTTTATGGGCACCGTCGGCGCGCAGTTCCTTGGCTTCTTGCTCGCATCCCT
This sequence comes from uncultured Armatimonadota bacterium, assembly GCA_903915615.1. GTDB lineage: Bacteria > Armatimonadota > Armatimonadia > Armatimonadales > Armatimonadaceae > CAIRTT01. The sequence continues at coordinate 5,007 of CAIWTR010000427.1, read as the reverse complement.
TGCCGTCGTCGGCGCATTCAAAGTCCCCGCTACGATTTCGGTAATCGTCCCTATTCTTGTGCTCGGTGTGCCGATCCTGGATGCCTTTTATGTCGTCATTAAGCGTGTCGTAACGAAGGCACCTCTGCGGGAAGCGGATCAAAGCCATATCCACCACCGCCTGCGCAAGCAAGGCCTTTCGGTACGCCAGGCCGTCTGGACCATTTACGGCTTGACAGCCTGCACCTGTGCAATCGCTCTCCTCCTTGCATGGCGCTGGGGCCGATGAAGCGAAAGATTCTCCCGGACACCCTTATCGGCGAACGTCTTTCCTTACGCCCGATTTCGCCAGCGGATATCACCGCAGCCCTCGTGTATTCATCCGACCCGGATGTCACGACTTACCTGCCATGGCACCCAACGGTGGATGCGATGGTTGTGCGGATGTTTTTACAGCAACAACAGGATCGCCGACGTAAAGGAACATCGTTTGGCTATGCCGTGACCGAGCTGGCATCCGGCGAGATGATTGGTGCAATCGACCTGATGGGCTTGCAATCCGGCCACCCTGGAAACTGCGAGCTTGGCTATGTGTTTCGCCGTGCATCCTGGGGACTTGGCTACGCGACAGAAGCCGGTGCTCTCCTCCTTGATGCTGCATTTCAAAACCCGGGAATTCTGGTAGTGGATGCATACGCGGATGCCGATAATGTCGGGAGTCAACGCGTGATGGAAAAACTGGGCATGCAGAAGGTTAATTCTGAGCTACGGATCGTCAAAGGGCGTGAACGTATTTATTTCCACTATGCCATCGCGCGGACACAGCATGCAGCGTGTCCGGTTTTAGGAGTCGCATTATGAAGCGTGTTTCGGTTGCCTGTGTGTTTGGGACCCGCCCGGATGCTGTCAAAATGGCACCGGTTATTAAGGAACTCGAGCGGCATCCGGACCAGATTCGCATCATCCGAATCTCCACCGGTCAGCATAAGGAAATGCTTGAGCAGGTCCTCCGCGTCTTCGATGTCACTCCTGACTACGACTTACAGCTGATGACGGATCGTCAGACGCTGACCGATCTCACAACGCGCGCCCTCGCAGCCTTGGTGCCCGTGCTGGAAGCGGAGCAACCAGATCTCGTCATCGCGCAAGGCGATACGACGACGACATTTGTGGCAAGCCTCGCCGCGTTTTATGCAAAAGCAAAGTTTCTTCATGTAGAAGCCGGCCTTCGAACAGATAACAAGTGGAATCCATTCCCGGAGGAAATGAACCGCCGCCTCACCGGGCGCCTCACCGATTTCCACTGCGCCCCAACGGAGCTGAGCGCCGCGAACCTCCGTGCGGAAGGCGTTGACCCAGCCACGATTCGTGTGACAGGAAACACGGTTGTGGATGCCTTGCATCTCGTTGTTGCACAGGACTATGCCTTCGAAGATACTGCTGTCCAAGCATTTGTAGACACACCCGGACGCATCGTTTTGGTGACCGCGCACCGTCGTGAAAACTGGGGCGAGCCGATGCAGCATATCTGCGAAGCGATTCTCGAAATGGTTACCAACCATGACGATGTGCGTGTCATCTTCCCGATGCACAAAAACCCGGTCGTTCGTGAAACGGTGGTTCCGATTCTTGGTGGGCATCCACGGATTTTGCTCACGGAACCACAGGAGTACTTCCCGTTCATCCACCTGATGCGTCGCTCCACGTTTGTCCTGACCGATAGCGGCGGAGCGCAGGAAGAAGCACCAGGCCTTGGAAAACCAGTTGTAATTCTTCGGGAAACTACGGAGCGCCCTGAAGGGGTGCATGCCGGCAATGCAGTGCTTGTGGGAACCGATAAGGCAAAAATTGCAGCCGCAACAAATGCCCTCTTGTCGGATGATGCAGTCTATGCGAGGATGAGCCAGGCGGTTAGCCCGTATGGCCAGGGCGATTCGGCGGTGCAAATCCGCAGCTGGATATTAGAGGCATTTGAAACCAACGATGGAAAATGACACCCGGCAGCTGACACGCGACGATTGGGAACATATCGTCCGCTCTGGCATCCACGCTTTCTTTGTCCACATGTGGGCATTTTTCAAAGCGAGGAGCATCCGACTCCTAATACTCGCGGGCATCTTGTACTTGCTCTGGAGACTGCAGACCGTTGTCACAACGGTGATTGCTGCCGGCATCCTTGCGAGTGCAGCGGGCGCGTTCGTGGATCCATTGATGCGCTTCAAGCCACTCATGAAAATTCCGCGCCATACCCGGCGGGCCATCGCCGCAGGGATTGTGCTCGCAGCCATCTTGGCAGCGCTTGTCGGAATCATTGTCGTGTTCCTCCAACCGTTCCAGGTGGAGTTCAAAAATCTGGTGAATGACTGGCCAAACATTCAGGCGCAGATCACCAAGCAGACAGAAAACCTGAAGACCACCTGGGAAGGCCTCCCAGACTGGGTGCAAAAGCTTGCTCCTCAAAGCGGAGGCGGATCCAAGACAGGCGGGGCAGAGCAGTCACCTGAAATCGGCAAGTCCATCACGACCTATCTGACGGGTCTGGTGTCCAAGACGCTTTCTGCTGCCGCACATATCGTCGAGCTGATCCTCGTTCCTGTGATGGCCTATTACTTCATCGTGGATGGCCGTGACCTCAAGCGGGAGTTCCTCCGCTTCCTGCCAGTCCGCCAGCAACGTCTGGCACATGCTGTGATGATGGAGGGAGCGATGATTATGCGCTCGTTCCTCATCGCACAGTTTGTGCTGGCAGCAATCGCCGGCGTAGTGATCGGGTTGCTCCTCGGCGTCTTCCAGATCAAATATGCGCTAACCCTTGCCCTCATCGCGGCGGTAACGCGTGTTGTTCCTGTGATTGGCCCACTCCTCGGTGGCATCCCTCTAGGCATCCTCGTCTTCGTTCAATGTTCATCAAATGGCAACTACGGCAGCCTAATTATCATTTTGGGTCTCTTTACACTGATGCATCTTGCCGAAAGTAAAATCATCACCCCGATGATTCTCGGGGACCGCCTGCACCTGCACGCTGTGATCGTGATTATTGCGTTGCTGGTAGGCGGAGAGTTCTTTGGTCTGATGGGGATGTTCCTTGCTGCGCCAGTCGCCGCGTTGGCTCGCCTGCTCCTGATGCATTACTACGTGTATCCTCAGCAAGCACGCCAACGAAAGGCGGACCATATGAGCCGGGCAGTCAAGGCAAACACGCAGCAGGCGTAGGGTTTACTGGAGGGCTGGCAACGTGGGTCACTGGATTGAAGCGGTTACACTGGGAGTCGTGCAGGGACTGACTGAGTTCCTCCCGATTTCATCCTCGGCGCACCTTGACATCGTGCCAAAACTCATCGGTTGGCACAAGCCAGGAGCTCAGTTCACAGCGGTTACACAGCTCGGAACGATGATTGCGGTGATGGTGTATTTCCGCAAGGACATCATTGACACCATCGGCGGGATGTTCAAGTCGTTGTCCAAGGGTGGCGACAAAATGTCATCCCAAGCACGGCTGTTCTATGCGGTGATCATCGGTACCATACCGATCGGCGTCATCGGACTCTTGCTCAAAAAGTTCATCGAGAAGGACCTGCACAACCTCTACATCAATGCAACGATGCTCGTGGTGATGGGTCTCCTGATGGGACTTGCGGAGCGGATGACGAATCCACGCCGGGATGGCAAGGACATCCAGATCAAAGATGGAATCATCGTTGGTCTCTTCCAAGCCATTGCTCTGATACCGGGCGCATCCCGCTCAGGCTCAACATTGACAGGTGCGTTCTTCACAGGCCTCGACCGCGAGGCGGCTGTACGCTTTTCCTTCCTCTTGTCACTCCCTGCCATCCTGCTCAGCGGTCTGGTCGAGCTGAAAGACCTGGTTGGCAAGAAGGAACAAGTCTACGGCGCGGATGCAGACATTAACTGGTCGATGCCAGAGGTTGCAGTCGCGACTGTGATTGCCGGTCTCGTTGGTTACGCCTGTATTGCATGGCTGCTTCGCTACCTCAGCAAAGCATCCACAGCCGGCTTTGTCCTCTACCGGATTGCTCTTGCCGCGGTCATTTTCTTCCTCTTGAACCAGCGTATACTGACCCCGTAATGACGTTCACATCTCCTTGGTGGCACTGGGCCCTGGCATTCGCCGGGGCCTTTATTGCTGGTATGTCCAAGACCGGAATCCCGGGGCTCGGTATTTTGGCGGTGCCTCTTTTTGCCTTTTTTCTCCCTGCACGGGAGTCAGTGGGGATTGTGCTACTGGTGCTGATTTGCGCCGATGTGCTTGCTGTTCTGACCTATCGCCGCGAGGCTGATTGGAAGAAGATTCTGCAGCTGGCTCCTTGGGCGCTGGCGGGAATTGTGGTTGGGACCTTTGCATTGTCACGGCTCAATGACCAAGCGGTGAAGCAGCTGATCGGCGCGAGCATTATACCGATGGTTCTTCTGTCGGTGCGTCGCAGGCGGATGACGGCAGCTGGGGTCGCAGAGAAACCATTGCCGCCGTGGTCAGCGGGTTTTGTGGGACTCATTGCTGGTTTTACGACGATGGTGGCCAATGCGGCGGGTCCGGTGATGAACCTTTACCTGATCGCGATGCGGCTCCCAAAGCTGACATTTCTCGGAACGAGTGCATGGTACTTCTTTTGCCTCAATTGGGTGAAAGTGCCATTTGGGATTTATGGCGGAACGATCACGCTGCACTCGGCGGGCCAGAGCGCGATGTTGTTTCCGGCTGCAATCGCCGGTGGCTTCGTGGGTCGCAAGATTGCCCAGAAAATAGACCAAGGGCGCTTCGAAGCCCTGGCGCTTACGTTTGCCGGCATTTCTGGCATCTGGTTCTTGATCGGCAAAGATGTCTTGGCCGCGCTTAAGTAACCCCTAACGACCAATCTAAGGCGTGAATGCGGCTCTGATCCCTACCCCAGCCTTATGGATGTCAGCGGTGCTGATGTCTCTATGCGTTACGAACCGGAGGCGTGTGGCCCCCATTCCGCTCGCACGAACGCCATTTTGTTGCAGACGCGCCATCGCATCCGTGCCACT
>CAIWTR010000426.1 GCA_903915615.1 uncultured Armatimonadota bacterium | reverse complement strand
CCATTTACAAGCGAATCCTTTGGTTGAACGTGGGCTACTTCTTACACGCCGGCAGCTATTCGGCCGCGGGGCGACCGGAATAGGGCTGGCTGCTCTCTCCGATGTGATGGCGACAGCGGGGCAAAGTGCCGTTGCTGCATCACCAGTCAAAGCGAAACGCGTCGTATACCTGTTCCAATCCGGTGCTCCCAGCCATATCGATTTGTTTGACTACAAGCCTCAGCTTGCATCGCAATTTGATAAAGACCTGCCAGATAGCATTCGCAACGGTCAACGCATCACCGGAATGACAAGCGGTCAGACACGTTTCCCGTGCGCACCCACAACCTTTAACTTCAAGCAGTACGGTAAATCCGGCATTTGGATGTCCGAAGTTATTCCTCACATTGGAGGGCTTGCGGACCGGATGACATTGATTCGGTCGATGCATACCGAGGCAATCAATCACGATCCGGCGATTACATTTATTCAAACGGGGTCTCAGCAGCCAGGAAGACCATCGATTGGTGCATGGATGAGCTACGGTCTTGGGAGTATGAACAAAGACCTCCCAGGCTACATCGTCCTGATTTCGCAGGGAACCGGTAATCCAAACGACCAACCACTGTTTGGTCGGCTTTGGGGACCTGGCTTCTTGCCAAGTGTCCATCAGGGAGTCAAGCTTAGAAGCGTTGGAGACCCAGTGCTTTATCTGAAGAATCCACCTGGGATCGATGCTTCCACCCGGCGTCAGATGCTCGACACGATTGCCGCAACCAACCGTGTAACCGCATCCACGTATCAGGATCCAGAGGTCGATACACGCATAAGCCAGTATGAAATGGCGTTTCGGATGCAGTCAAGTGTTCCAGACCTGATGGACATTTCGAAGGAGTCTGAGAGCACATTTGCTTCATATGGACCGGATGCGAAGAAGCCTGGTACGTTTGCTGCAAACTGTCTCCTTGCCCGCAGGCTTCTTGAAAAGGGTGTTCGGTTTGTTCAGCTGTTCCATAGGGGATGGGATCAACATGGAAACCTCCCAACGCAGCTACGTGGTCAAGCCCGGGATACAGATCAAGCCAGTGCTGCTCTTGTCAATGATTTGGCACAGCGCGGTCTTCTGGACGACACGCTGGTTGTCTGGGGAGGCGAGTTCGGACGGACGGTTTATTGTCAAGGTGCATTGACCAAGGAAAACTATGGTCGGGACCACCATGGCCGGTGTTTCTCGCTTTGGATGGCAGGAGCCGGTGTGCGCGGAGGTAATGTCATAGGAGAAACAGATGATTTCTGCTACAACATCACGAAGGACCCCGTGCATATTCACGATCTTAACGCTACGATTCTGCATCTCATGGGAGTCGATCACACGCGACTTACATATCGTTACCAAGGAAGAGATTTCAGGTTAACGGATGTTGAAGGCAATGTGGTACGGAAGTTGCTCACTTAGCTGGTATAGCGAAGTCGCCAGTTTGAGCGGCTCGTTCTGGAGAAAGTCCATCATGAAGAGCACAATCATTTCGGTCGCATTCCTGCTGGCAGCTGCAGCAGTCGCCATACCAACACAGGCGAAAAGCAAGCTGTTCAACGCGAAGCAGGTCTATCATCAATCAGAATCCGTTTCCGATCGTATGCTCGGACGCCCACGGAACATTGGTAAGGATAACAAGTTCCGCGAATATGAAATCGAGAACGCAGGCGTTTTCGTTGGCTTCAAGCAAACCAAGGCCACACAGATCGTTGTCACGAGTCGCATCCCGTTTTCATCGCCTGTAGATGCCGCCGCATCCGTCGGTGTCAACCTGCGAAACCGACAGCCATCCAGCAAGTCGATTACACAGTGGGTATGGAAGAACGTTGATGGCATCGCAGTCGTCGTCGTTCGCTCCTTTGATGGCCGATTGTGGGAAGTAGTCGAGCTTGGAGATTCGGTTCAAGATAACTAGAATCATCACGCCATAAATGCAAACAGCCTCCATGACCTATCGGTCACGGAGGCTGTTCATTTTTTAGTACTCTTTGGTTAGAGTTTTTTCGCCGGGAGTTTCTCCATGATCATCCCCGACCACTGCGTTACGGAGTTTTCATTACCGCTCAAGATGACCGTTACGGGTCCTGCTTCTGGACCCGAGGCTACAGCCTTGGATGCTCCAGCAACAATGGTGTCATCGTTTTCATTTCGAACGTCACTGAGTTTCAGTGTCGATGCACTTTGTTTAAGAAACTGCAATGTCTGGACCCGTGGCATATCAACGGAGAGGGTAACGGATGTTTCCTGCGATGTTACTTTTTGCTTATCGTCGCAGCCAGACACACAAAAAACGCTCAAACCAATAACTACAGTGGCAACACATGCTATTAGCCGCATACAGGTTGGACCTTAGCGGCAGCCGATGTCAGTGCATTTAGAAATTTCTCATTCTGGGCTTGTGTTCCAATCGTGACACGCAACATCGTTGGGAGCCCAAAAATGTCTCCCGTTCTCACGATCACCCCATCGCGGAGCAGCAACTCGTAGACATCGCGGCAAGGACGCTTGGTATCAATCAGGATAAAGTTTGCATGACTAGGCACGACCGACATCCCGAGAGTCTCAGCACCCAATGTGAGCTGCGCCATGCCATCGGCGTTGACCGTCTTACTCGCATCTACAAATGTGTCATCGTTGGATGCTGCAATCGCTGCCGTTTGTGCGAGGATATTCACGTTAAAGGGCGAGCGTGGCTTTTGCATGGATGCAATCACATCCGTTGCGGCAACCGCATAGCCAACTCGGAAACCGGCAAGACCATACATCTTTGAGAAGGTTCTCAGACCGATAACCGGCTTACCTGCCTTGATGTAGTCGATTGCAAACGGAAAGTCGCTTTCGGGATCGATGTAATCCACATAGGCTTCATCAAGGACGAGATAAGCCCGTGATGGAAGGTTCTCCAAAATGTGATCGACATCTGATTTGGTAATAATACTGCCGGTTGGATTGTGCGGGTTTGCGATGATAACCAAGCGGGTCTTGTCGGTAAAGGCTCTTACCATTGATTCAGCATCATGGCGGAGGTCACCATCGGTCAGCGGTACGCCAATGCGCTTCGCACCGGCAAGTGTTGCTGCAGCTTCATACAGAACAAACGTTGGTTGACCCGTTACGACTTCATCACCTTCATCGAGGAATGTTAGCCCTAGAAGATGGATACATTCATCCGAACCATTACCAAAAAGCAGCTGGTCGGTCGAGACATTCAGTTTTGATGCGATTACATTTGCAAGGTCGATGCATGCTGCATCGGGATACATATGCGTCGAAAGCATTCGCTCCTGAACGGCCTTGATGGAAGCAGGACAGGGTCCCAGAGGATTTTCGTTACTAGCTAGCTTTACGATATCCCCGGTGATGCCGAGCTCCCGCTTAACGTCCTCGATTGGCTTGCCGGGTGAGTATGGACGCAGTGCTGAGACCCGGGGCGATACATGTTGTCTATCCACGTGGAAAGTCTACCACCAAGGGGAAAGTTGCTGGATGTATCATGCATGCTATGCAAAATACTGGACACACTGTGTCGATAAGACCAGTCACAGAAGCGGATGCCGGGGACTGGATTGACCTGGTTAATGCGTTGGCGGACTACGAAAAGCTTGACCGACCGACCTCCGAAGCCGTAGAGCGCCTGAAGGCGCATGCGCTCGCAGATGTTCCTAAGTTCACGGCTTGGCTGGCATGGGTCGATGAGCGACCTGTCGGTTATTGCGTGTTTTTTGAGACCTATTCGACCTTTTTGGCCAAACCAACGCTGTATTTAGAAGATTTGTTTGTACATCCAGATTTCCGCGGCGCGGGGATTGGGCGGTCACTTTGGAATGCGCTTGAGAGCGAAGTTCTATTGCGTGACTGCGGCCGAATGGAATGGACATGTCTCCACTGGAACATGCTCGGCATTACATTTTATGAGAAGCGCGGGGCATGTAATTTGACCGATGAGTGGCGTACGTACCGCTTGGTCGAGGAGCAGATTAGAGAGCGGCAGGGGGCAGGGACGTAAGTCCCTGCTCGCTTATCCGCGAATGAAAGCCGCGAGGTCCGCCATCGAAACCGTGTGCTGCGTTTGGGTTGCCAGTTCACGCACCGATGCTGTCTGAGCGGCTAGTTCATCGTCCCCGATGACAATCGCATAACGTGCTCCACCGGCATCCGCCATTTCGAGCATCGCCTTCAAGCGACGACCAAGATAGTCAACATCGATGCTCAGACCCGCATGTCGCAGACTACTAGCAAGCGTTGTTGCTGCATCTCTAGCCGCATCTCCCATGGGGCAGAGGAAAGCATCCAGTTGATTACCACCCGGGCGGGAAAGGCCAAGCTCCTCCATCGTGATGAGAACGCGTTCGATACCAAGTCCAAAGCCGATACCCGGTGTCGCTGGACCGCCGAGCTGCTCAACGAGCTGGTTATAGCGTCCGCCGCCACCCAAAGCTTTATCACCCAGCACTTTGCACTGAATTTCAAACGCAGTGCGTGTGTAGTAGTCAAACCCACGAACCAGACGGTGGTCAACTTCGTAGGGAATACCAAGCGCATCCAGATAAGAACACACCTTGTTGAAGTGTTCAGCCGATGCGTCATCGAGGAAATCTACGAGATTGGGAGCATTTTCGAGCAACGCGATGTCGCGCTTGTCCTTGGAATCCAACATCCGCAATGGATTCTGTTCAAAGCGGCGCTTGTTGTCATCACTCATTTCCGACAGCAGGGGCTCAGCATAGGCTTTGAGCGCATCGATGTATGCGACACGCGATTCCTTGGTACCAACGCTATTTACTTTGACGGTTAGATCTGTGATTCCGAGCGCTTTGTAAAATGCGACGGCAAGGTCGATGATCTCTGCATCAATGGATGGCATCGATGCGCCGAGGACTTCGACACCTGCTTGATGGTGTTGACGGTAGCGGCCGCGCTGGGCGCGCTCGTAGCGAAAGTTAGGTCCAATATAGAGGAGCTTTGCGATTGGGCGCTCAATCCAAAGGCGCTCTGAGACGTATGCTCGAATGGCACCAGCGGTACCTTCAGGGCGTAGCGTTAATCGATCGCCTCCGCGTGTGACGAGGTCATAGGTTTCCTTCGCCACGATATCAGTGCCATCGCCAACAGCCCGGTGGAAAAGATCGGTCTGTTCAAAGATCGGTGTTCGGATTTCCGCAAAGCCATATGCCTTGCAGACTTTGCGGAAGACAGCCTCGACATGCAGCCAGCATGCGGAGTCGTTGACAAACGATCTTGCTTCCTTACGGCCACAGGGAACGGGGGGGACGATATCAAATGTGCCATCAGGGCGCCCATATTGCATAGCGCCGATTATATCGCTGGCCGAGTTACCAAGACGTGCTTGGACACCGCTAGGATGTATTATGACCGCATGGCTTTGACATTGCCGGTGGCTACCCATGAGCGGCTAAGTTATCTCGAACGCGGTTTGGCGCAGAATGTGGTTGTGGAGGTTGTTGCCGGTTCGACGGCCGAGAAGGCTGGGATTCTGGTAGGCGACCGTGTTGTGACCGCAAACGGTGCACCCTTACGAGACATTGTTGACTGGAAGTTCCACTCGGCAGGCGACTCCGTGAATGTGCAGGTTCTTCGTGACTCATCTGCGCTTCAGTTCACGATTTCTAAGACGTACGATGAAGACCTCGGAATCCGGTTTGCCGATGACCTCTTCGACCGCTTGCACATCTGTAAAAACAAGTGTGTTTTCTGCTTTCTTTACCAACAGCCAAAAGGTCTCCGTCCATCGCTTTATATCAAGGATGATGACTACCGACTTTCCTTTCTGCACGGCAACTATGTAACCCTTACGAATCTCAAAGAGGGTGAACTCGACCGCATTTGTGAGCAAAAACTTAGTCCGATGTTTGTGAGTGTTCATGCGACGGATCCCGAGGCGCGTGGGAAGATTCTGGGGCGCAAGGGACCTGAGGCGATCTTGCAGATACTGCAACGTCTCGCCGATGCCCGTATTCAAGTGCATGCTCAGATCGTTTTGGTTCCGGAATACAACGACAATGAGATCCTAATGGAGACGGTTACGGATCTTGCGAATCTTCATCCTGAGAATCGTGGGACCTATGGCGGAGTGCTTTCCGTTGCCGTTGTTCCCATTGGAATCACACAGTTTAGAGAACGGCTGGCACCGGTCAAGACGGTGAATTCAGCGATGGCTGCTGGGGTGCTCGATACGCTTGGCGCGCTTCGTGAGGATTATCTCAAACGTCTCGGGACACGCTTTGTGTATCCAAGCGATGAGTTCTACTTAATGACCAATCGGGAGATTCCAAGTCGTCCAGAGTATGAGGGATTTCCGCAGCTTGAGGATGGCGTCGGACTGGTACGCTTGTTTCTTGATTCGCTGAACAAGGTTCGGAATACGATGCCAGCTTCCGTGGTCAGCCCTGGTACCTACACGTTTGTGACGGGTGAGGTTGCAGCGCCGTTGCTGCGAACGCTGGCCACAACCCTCTCGGAAATCGAGGGAGTCTCAGTGAATGTCTGTGCAGTGCATAACTGGTTCTTCGAGGGGAATATCAATATTGCAGGGTTGATCGTGGGCCGTGACATCGTGCGAGCGATGGAGACCTTCGATGCTAACGAGACGATTGTTATTCCAAGTGTCATGTTGCGTGATGGCGAAGAAGTTTTTCTGGATGAGATGACAGTGGATCAACTGGAAGAAAAGCTTGGGAAACGTGTGATGGTGATTGAGCGGACCCCAGAGGCAGCACTGGATGCTGTTATCAACCCGGGCCAGCTCCGGAGGCATGTTCGAGATGGCAATGTTTAATCGACTTTTTCAACTAGCAAGCACCCGCCGCACGGCTGCGGTAGTGGCAACCATCGCTGCTACAGCGTCATTTGCGATTGCCTCCGCATCGGGTCCTTCGCTCCGTGTCGTCATTTTCGGCGGTGGTCCCACCCCCGAGAGCAACCAGGTGGCGATCGAAAACAATGTCAAGTGGATGATGTCTATTCTCCCGGAATGGTCGAATTCATTTGTGATGTTTGGAGATGGCACGAGTACGACTGAAACGGTCCAGATATCTCCCGTGCGCACTAAGGCTCACAGAGTATTGGCGACGTTTTTTGGAGATGGCCCTACAGATGTTGCTAAAGATACGCCGATAGCCTACCGACCGAGCTCTGTCAGTCGGATTGATGCTGCGAGTAAGAAGTCGTCGATTGAAGCGGCCTTTGGTCAGCTTGAAAAAGAGCGTAGCAAGGACCCAGTGTTCCTGTACTTTACGGGGCATGGCTCGCGTGGACGAACTGGCTTTGATACGAATCGCTATGACCTCTGGAGAGAAGAGGGGATGACCCCCGCGGAGCTCGTTACACAGCTCGAAAAGGTTAAAAAGGGCGTCCCTGTTACGATCCTTATGGTTCAGTGTTTCAGTGGTGCATTTGCAAATGTCATCTTCGAAGGTGCAAATGAGCAAAGCGGTCTGCTAGACCGGCAGGTCTGTGGCTTTTTCGCGGCAACTCCAGACCGGGTAGCGGCCGGGTGCACACCAGAGCTGAACGAGGCTGAATACCGAGACTTTTCAAGCACATTTCTAGCGGCGATCACCGGCAAGGACCGTGTGGGGCGCCCTGTGCAGATGCCTGATTACAACGGTAATGGCTGGACGGGCTTTGATGAGGCTTACTACTTTTCGTTGATCGAAGATCCATCCATTGATGTCCCTGTTGTGACATCTGATGCGTTTTTACGTAAGTTTGTGCCAGTCACCGATGACAATGAGGTTGCTGAAACCCCTTGGGTGGATGTTCTCAAGTGGGCAAATCCTGCGCAAAGAGCGGCACTCGTTGGTTTGTGCGAGAAAATCGGCGGAGAAGCGCTGACGGAAAAGCGGCTTGAAGTGGCTTTGTCTGAGTTTCGTCGACGTGGTCGTCAAGGGGATGCACAAGTCGT
>CAIWTR010000425.1 GCA_903915615.1 uncultured Armatimonadota bacterium | reverse complement strand
CCTGTCTGTCTGCAAGAAAACGGGTTTGGGCTAGTTGGTACTCTCAGGAGTGGCTGTGTACTGTGCGAGCTGCGCGATGTGATACGTGTCATGTGCAAGGACGAGGGTGGCGATGTCCTTGACCGTAATCGTACCGACTTCTGGGCGGATGCCACTGCGCTCAAAGGCATCGTTTGGAAGGGATGCCAAATACGCTGTTAGTGCCGCGCGTCCGGTTGTAAAGTTTTCGATGCTGGTTTCCACCGGGATGGTTGCGTATGCATTTTGAACTGCCATTTCACCTTCATCGATGTTTGGAAGCACGGGCATGTCTTCCTGCACGATGCGCTGAATACGCTCAAGCCAGATTGGCTCCCAGTCGGCGAGGTGCGCAAGGACCTCACGCAAAGTGAAGTAATCGGGTCCCTGATCCTGGTCTGCGATTGCATCCGGGATGTTCGCGCAAAAGCGGGCAATAATCCCGGGGCTTGCGTTCAGGGCGTGATCGATGAGGTATTTGCGTACGTAAGGGGGCATTGTGAATGCGTCGCTTTCAATTGGTTATACCCGATGGCTTGTTCCCCGCACGCGAAGAAAGGCTAATCAGGTTTTTGAAGTGGGTGGATGATGGCTTCGATTGCCGGAAGCGTGTCCATCAGGAGCTCCTGTTGCTCAGGCCAGAAAAGCATTGGTAGCGGACCGGAGACCGGAAACCACTCGGTTACGTAGGCGACGTGCGGATCGGTTGGAATCGGGTTCACCTGGGTTGTGGTGTACAAATAATAGTACGTTGTAATCCACCGCCTGCGGTCGAAGCTGAGGCGACTCTTTTTGCCCAGACTTTTGATGTAAGAGAGCTGGGAAAACCCTGCTTCCTCCCAAATCTCGCGGCGGGCTGCCTGCTCGAGCGTTTCGCCCTTATCTACGCCACCTTTGGGGAGGACATAGCCTTCGCCATCTCCCTCACCGCGGACGAGGGCTACGAGCCAGCTCCCATTTTCGGAGCGAACAATGATGCCACCTGCACTGGTGCGATTTCGGGTGCCTTTTGGCTTGACAAACCAGCTTTGATCAACAGACAAGAAAAACCACCTCTTTGTGGCATGCAGCACTGCACACGCACAAGAGTGCAGTTTACAGGTTCCCAGACGTCGAATTCACGCGGTTATGGCCTGAAACTAGTATATTTCGCGGATGTTTCTATTGATGTGGTGTTCTAGGGTCACCACTAATCAGCACTTTGTCGCTGCTAGATGCCTGCCGCCTGGCCATCACAGCGAGGATCTGACCCAAACGCATACGCCCCATCAGGCAAAACCTGCATCAGCTGCGCCGCAGAACCATGTGCCCACGGGCCGATGAGGCGGACATCGTGCCCGCGCTCTTTAAGCGCTGCAACCAGACTGTCATCCACACGGTTTTCAATCTCGAGGATGCCATCCCCAGTTTCTTCATTGCTCAATGCGCCAGCCGTGCTGAGGTGCTGCCACCGCGGTGCTTCGACTGCTTGTTGAACATCCATTTTGAGGTCGACGGCATTCACGAGCAGCTGGAGATTCGTCTGAACCTGTACGTGCCCGCCTGGTGTTCCACCCACATACGCCAAGCGGCCATCCAAATGCGTCGCGAGCCATGCATTCAGTGTATGTGCAGGACGCTTACCGGGTGCGATGCAGTTTGGTGACATTTGGTCGAGGGAGAAACCCGTCAGCCGGTTGTTGAACAGCACGCCTGTGCCCGCCGGCATCCACGCAGAGCCAAAGTTGTGGAAGATGCTTTGAATCCACGAAATGGCATCACCGGCATCATCCACGATGACAAAGTACGTCGTATCCGACCCTTCATTCGGGAGTGCGATATGTGTTCCAGCGGCAAGAAACGGATCGATTTCAGCGCGGCGCCTAGAGATATACATCGTGTCAAAGAGCTGCTCAACCGCAATATCCCGCCACTCCGGGTCACCGAGAAAGCGGTTGCGGTCGGCAAAGGCAAGCTTCTTGGCCTCCACTAGGAGGTGGGTACGCTGCGGATCGGGGAGATCTGCAAGGGGATAGCCATCCGCGAGGAGCAGCTCTTCGATAAGGACCATCCCCTGGCTTGGTGGCGGCTGGCCATGAACAATCAGGTCGCGGTAGCGCCCGGCGAGTGGTGGGAGGATGCGGGTTTTGTGGCGTGCTAGGTCATCGTGGGAAAACCAGCCACCGGATGTCTCGACGATCAAATCTGCAACACGCCCGCCGTAGAAGCCCGCGCGGCCACTTTGAGCGATGTCTTGCAGCGTTGTGGCTAGCTCCGGTTGCCTTATGATTTCCCCAAGGCTGACATTTACTGGGATGCCGAGGCTGTCAAGGGATGGATGTGCGCTTAGCAGCGCACGGTGATCGCGAACTTTTTTCAGGAGTGTTGGACCCGCTGGAAAGCCATCGCGTGCATACGCAATCGCTGGTGCAAGCAGCGTGGCTATCGGAAGGCGGCCATGCAATGCATGGGCGGCAAACCAGGTTGAGACAAGACCTGGGATGGTGGCAGATTGGTACCCGTGGAGGGGGATGCCGCCTGGAAATGCAGCATCTGTCGCTCCATGCGGCGCTTCACCACTGCCATTGAATGCCATATTCGTCCGCGTGGCCGCGTGGTGGTGGATACAAAACGCATCCCCGCCGAGGTGGCTGTTCCACGGTTCCACAACGGAAAGGACGGCGCTTGCTGTGATGGCTGCATCGATGCAGGATCCACCGCTTGCCAGAATCTGCAGGGCTGCGGAGACGGCGAGGGGTTGGCTTGCGGCAACCCCTGCCCGCCCTGCGACGACAATGCCGCGGTGTGTTTGCATGGTTTACTCGGCTGACAAGGTCCGGATTTTAGCGGCCCATTCTTCCGCGCGGTCATGGGCATCGGCGAGCGTTGCGCCTTCGGCCCGGACTCTGAAGATTGGCTCCGCTGCATCCGGGAGGGCAAGGACCCACTCATTGGCAGACTTGATCAACCGGACGCCATCGATGAGCTCGACGTTTTGATCGGACTCCTGCGCTTCCACGGTCAGCGCACGCATCACAGCACCCTTGCGTTGCCACGGACAGGGAACTTCATGCTGCGCCATGTAGATGCTTGGAAGCTCTGCGACTACTTCGTGCAGAGGTTTTTGCAGCCAGCTAAGCATCTCCAAAATCTTTGCTAATGCAAATGGGCCATCGAAGGCTGGATGGAACTCAGGGAAGATGAACCCGCCTTGCATGTCGCCTGCGAAGGCGATTTTTTCATTTGGGATGGATGCAAGCGTCATCATGTAGCGTGGGTCGGTCTTTGTGCGGATGACCGAGCCACCGCGTGCCTGGACAACGCTTTCGACGGCGCTTGGCGCGGTCACAGGAACTGCGATCCGGGCACTTGCCTTGGT
>CAIWTR010000424.1 GCA_903915615.1 uncultured Armatimonadota bacterium | reverse complement strand
CACATCGATATTGAGGGGCTTGCCAAAGGCCTAAACCCTAGTCAGGAAACGGCATTTCGGTTTAATGCCGGGGCAGCGCTCGTCCTTGCGGGAGCCGGGTCTGGAAAGACCACGGTTCTTATTCGGCGCATCGCACGCCTCCTCGCCGAGGGCGTCCCAGCCAAGCGGATTCTGGTCGCCACATTTACCCGTCGTGCGGCGGATGACATGGCGGATCGCCTTTTGGCACTCGTTGGCCCCGAGGTCCTCGATGGTATTTGGATTGGCACCTTCCACTCGCACGCACTGCGGATCGTAAAGCGGGAGTGGGCCGACCTCTATGGCAAAGAGGGCAAGTTCGAAATCGCGGATGACTATTGGCAGGAGCGGGCCGTCCGCGCCATCCTCGGACGCTCCGGGGTAAACGATAAGCTCCCATCCCCGCCGTATTGCCAAAACATCAAAATGGACCGCAAGACAGCTTTGCTTGCTGTCTCAGCCTGTAAAAACATGGGCAAGTACGCTGAAGAGGCCGAAACGGCCCTCGCGTACCTGTACCCAGACTGGGAAAAGCCGGCCATCGTGGACACCGCCCGCTTCTGGCGCTGTTACGAAATGGCGAAGCAGAAGGAATACGATGTCCTTTCCAAGGTTCCATGCAAGCGGCTGGACTTTGATGACCTCCTCCTCGAGTGCTGGATGCTTCTGCGTGAAAATGCCAGTATCCGCACCAAGTACGAGGTGGCGTTTGACCATGTCCTCGTGGATGAGACGCAGGATACATCCGATGTTCAATGGGAAATCGCCCGCGCTTTTGCGCGGCGCAACGGGAATTTGTTTCTTGTAGGGGATGTTGGCCAGAGTATTTATGGGTTCCGTGGGTGCGATCCGCGCCGTACGGTGATGGCGTTTCGGAAGGCATTTCCGGATGGCGAGATCCACCGGCTTCCGGCCAATTACCGTGCACATGAGACATTGGTGGTGCTGGCAAATGAGCTGATCGCGCACGCCGACCTTGATGAGCGCTATCGTCTGGAAATGCAACCCGTACGGAAGGCGGGGCCTGCTCCGGAGGTGACGCGTCACGTCGACCAGGATTCTGAAGCGGCGCACGTCGTGCGCTCGCTCGTTGAGCGACGGCAAAACAATGCGCTGGACTACAGAGACATCGCTATCCTGTATCGCACGAATGCCTACTCCCGCGGTATCGAGGATGCCCTGATCGCATGCGGCGTCCCGTATCACATCACGGGTGGCACCAGCTTTTACAACCGCAAGGAAGTCCGTGACATGATTTCCTATCTGCAGCTTACGGTGGATCCACACTGCCCTGCGGGGACGGAAGCAGCCAAACGGCTTCTAAATGTTGCATCCAAGCGGCACACATCCCGCACCCGAAGTCTTGGACAGGGCTTTGTAAAGCAGGTTGAGGAGCTTGCGGCACGCAAGCAGTGGTCGTTCTACGAGGCGCTGTGCCGCGGCGGATTTACAACCGCACAGGACATCGCTGTAAAGGACTTCCGAGACCAGCTCAAGGAAATCAAATCGAGTGGCGTCACCGCACAGGTGCGGATTATGGCCGCGCGCCAGACTGGGTATGACTTGTATGTTGAGCTTGAGGATGGCGACCTTGAGGATGACGGCGAGGGCTCGAGCCGGATGGAAAACCTCGATGAACTTATCAAGTTTGCGAGTCGTTTTCACTCAGTTGAGGCATTTTTGAGCTTTTGTGGCGGTCAGCTACGCAAGTTTGGGGAGTCTGCGCGGGCCATGGATGCCGTGCAGATCATGACCATCCATAAGGCAAAAGGACTTGAGTGGCGGCTGGTCCACGTGATTGGTTTTGCGTTCTTGATCTTGCCGCACCATAGATGCCTTCGGTACATCGATGGCGAATGTACGGCGGATTCCTTCGACGAGGAGCGGCGCGTGGCGTATGTCGCGGTCACGCGTGCGAAGGAGTGGTTGGTGATGTCGTGGCCGACGTATCACAACGATAAGGCGCTTGGACCGAGTCCATTTCTGACCGAAATGCCGACGATTGCGTCGCAAGTCAACGAGGCGATGGCAAAGCAGCTGGAGCCCGAGACCGACCCAAACGAGTTTGATGATTTGATTGATGTGGATGCTTTGGCGCTGGAATTCGACATCGACGACGGCTCGACACTGTAACGCTATCCCCTAAACAAAACAAAACTTTCTTGTTACTGGCTCTGATTGAGTTGATGTCTTTTACACACCTCCTGTTGCGTACTTGACTGTTTACCGATGATGTTATTCATAGGTAAGATGTTTGCTAAGGCACGTAATAACCGTGTTTTGGGTGTCGGCATTAAAAAACAGGGGAAGCGTATGTTGACTTGGAAAACCGTCATCGGATTTGGACTGTTGCTCAGTCTGGCCCTGCGCCCGGCAGCTGCTCAGCTCAAAGTGCAAGACACTGTCATCCCGGCTACAAAGACGGAACAAGGTATCCAAGCATCCGACATCGATACCCGGTCTTTCTTTCCCGCCATTGACACACGGCCCATCCCGCTGCAAACACCCCCCGAAAACCCTGTCCGAAAGCCGCTCCCCGGAGGCGAAAAGTCCAACTTACCCGTTGGGGCAATCGATAAGCTCGCCGCGACCGTCAACCCCGGAGCGCAGTTTGCCGGGATGACGATGAATGGTTGGTATCCACCGGATGCAGACATAGCCGTTGGGACATCCCATATCGTCGAAGTCGTCAACAGCTCTTTTGCCATCTATACAAGAACCGGGACAAAGCAGCTCGAACAGACATTCCAGACGCTCTTCAACGGTGTGGCTGTTGCGACGACGCTGTTTGACCCGAAGATCATTTATGACCGCTTCAACGACCGCTACGTGATGGTTGTCCTTGAGAAGAGTACAAGCCCGCAGATCAGCAAAGTCCTGGTGGCCATCTCGGATGATGGTGATCCAAATGGAACTTGGCACCGCTATCGCCTCGAAGGCGCGCTGAATGTTGGCGGCGTGGACTGCTGGTTGGACTATCCGGGTTTTGGTTACAACCAGGATGGCTATGTCATCAGCGGCAATATGTTTGGCTTTGCCGATAACGTATGGCGCACAACCGCGAGCATTGTCCTGCCATCCGCGGCGCTTCTTTCAGGCGGCACCGCAAACACCACCACATTTCAGGACAACCAGATCATCACGATCCAATACGCCGAAATGCTGGGCGAAACGACATCCGTGCTCTACGGAATCGGGTCGTTCAATAACAACTTCCACAAAATGGTGGCCATTCGGAATATCACCACCACGCCAACATTGGTTACACGCCTCCAGGCGGTAGCTGCTTGGGTGGATCCGCCGGCGACAGCTGCGAGCACGAGTGGGCAGACGGTGGATGGCGGGGATGGTCGCCTTTACGGCGCCGTCTGGCGGAATGGCCAGCTGGTCACATCCCATGCCGTCGGTATCAACAGCCGAGTCGCCGTCCGCTGGTATGACATCGCCACCAATGGCTGGCCAACATCCGGGACCAACCCCGCCGTGACACAATCGGGCAATATCGCCGATTCAACGCGTGACTACACGTACGGGATGGTTACCCGGAACGCAGCGGGTGAGATTGGCTTGACATTCAGTCACTTGAGTTCCACAAATGCCGGTTCGATGATGGTGGCCGGGCGTGTCCCGACAGACCCCGCTGGGACCGTTGGCACGCCATCCACACTTTCCACAAGCGCAGGAAACAACTACACCTTCTACCGATGGGGAGATTACTTCGGCATCGATTCCGATCCATCCGATGATGGCTTGTTCTGGGTGGTCGGAATGACCATCGGTACGAACAACCAGTGGCGAACCCACATTGATAGCTTTCGGCTGAGCACAACCCTTGCCGTCAGTAATGTGACACTGAATCCAACATCGGTTGCTGGAGGCGCATCCTCCACCGGAACGGTGACGCTTACCGGACCTGCGCCTGCTGGCGGAAGTGTTGTTACCCTCGCATCCAATAATGCCGCAGCCACCCTTCCTGCGACCGTGACCGTTGCGCAAGGTGCATCATCGGCGACGTTTACTATCACCACAACCGCCGTCGCAAGCGCCGTCTCTCCGGCCATTACGGCAACGCTTGGAGCATCCAGTAAGACCGCAACCCTCACCGTGAACCCGCCCGCACTCTCGACGCTGGTTACAAGCGCAGCAAATGTCATCGGTGGTAAGCAAATCCGCCTGACGGCAAATCTTGGATCCGTTGCCCCAAGTGGGGGGACTACCGTTGCATTGACATCCACAGACACCAATGCACTCCCAGTTCCGGCGAGCATTTCGATTGCTGCTGGTGCGACATCCGGGGATGTTCTGGTCACCTCGGGAGTTGTCGCGGCGGATACCAGCGTCACGGCGACCGGCACCCTTGGTGCCGTGTCCAAGACGGCAGTTGTCGTTGTCAAGGCGGCGGCATTGTCATCATTGGTGCCAGCAAGGACAGTTCTCACGGGAGGCTCCACAGTATCGGTGCGTGTTCAGCTCGATGGCGCAGCGCCAACAGGCGGAACGACGGTGGTCCTGTCGAGTGCTAACTCAGCTATCGTCAGCCTGCCGCTTCAGGCCACGGTCCCCGCAGGTGCAACAAGCGTAAATGTGGATGCGGTTTCATCCGCGGTTGCGACCGACACGGATGTCGCTATAACGGCAACGCTTGGCACGGTCAGCAAATCGGTCACACTTACAGTGGTCGCTCCGGTTGCATCGAGCGTGACGGTTTCGCCAGCATCGGTTCTTGGTGGGAACACTGCGACCGGAACGGTGACACTCTCCGGCCCGGCTCCT
>CAIWTR010000423.1 GCA_903915615.1 uncultured Armatimonadota bacterium | reverse complement strand
GCGGTCAAAGAAACAGCTTGAAAATGTCTGCTTTGACAGCACATTCGCGAAAATCGGCTCCCACTTGTCCTCGGATGCCAGCCCGCAGTTCACCGCCATCGCATTCGCACGGTCATCCGGAACCTTTACTTGCGCTGACTGGTAAACGCCACTTTTCCAGTATTTGGCATCAAATGTTTCCTTTATAGCGGCGCGCTTGGCATCAATAAGCGGGATGTCCGCATCGTGGCCGGTGAGCGCCGCAATCTTCCGCAGTGTCGCAAGGCAGTCGTAGTAGAAGCAGGTCTCGATGACCGCGATGTCCTTATTTTCCTTGCCCCAGTCAAACCAGGTCCGCTTGCCGAACTGGTAGGTCTCGAAGAGGAAGGTGCGGGTCGGGATGTAAATGCGGCGCATCGCATCGATGTCGCCCGTGTGCATGTAGTAAAACCACAGCCCATACCCACCAAGGAATTCCAAGTGCTGACCTGGATAGAACTTTGGCTCAAGCCCTCTAACAACAAGATCACGCGCAAGCGTATGCGCGCGCGGGTCGAAAACGTAGAAGCACTGGTTAAGCTCTGGAGTGCCATCCCCCCAAAAGCCCACCCGCTCACGATCCGGGCAGTCGTAGAAGTGATCGCGCATGCAAATGTAAGCCGTGCGCGCCGCTTTCTGCCAAAGGGTTGTGAAGTCGGAGTCATCGCAGGAAAAGCTGCCTGCAAAGTCACAGTCAAAGCCGGTTTCGCGGTACTGCACAGCGCGAACGGTTACGCCAGCTGGAATCTGGTACGTTGCGCCTTCGCCGCTAACCCAGTTTTTAGCCTCGATGGTTTGCTTGCCAGGCCCGATTTCGATGGTCTCCGCGGGTGTGAGATAGAGAACCAGCGGATTCGTGGACTTGAATGTCAGCTTCCCATCAACCGGGCTGTCGATGACCAGCCAGTGCTGAAAATGGCAGTTGTACGGGAGCTTGCAGGATAGGGTCCAGGGTTTGTCTTCGGTGTGGGGGAGGCTATGCGATGTACGAACGTACGGCTTCAGGCCATAGTCCCGGATATTTGCTTGTATCACACCCGGGATTATCCCTCATCCGTCCTGTTTCAGATGCCAGATTCTTTAGGCATCCGTTCCATCGCCAACGTGCTTGATACGAAGCCGCGCGCCATTCTTGTTGTCGTGGGTTGTGCCATCCGCGACGATGCTTATATTTCCATCCGGGAGGACTTGGAGATTCCGATGTCCCGAGACACTCAGCAGCATGATGTCGCCATGGATGGTTTCTGTCCACTGAAAGGCTTGTCGGTCCCCGGCGCGTGCCTTTTGGAGGCTGATTTTTGATGCATTCCCCAGTCCGGAAACGGTCACAAAGCCGCCTGAATGGACATGTTGAAGGGCGACACGACCATTTTTTACATTGATGATTCTAAAGCTTGTGCCGTTGTCATTGCTTGCTGGAATGCTAATCAATCGCTGCCCGGATGCGGCGAGGGTGTGCCCGGATATCGCATTTTCAATTGTGATGAGCTGTCCATAGGGAATGGCGTTCATCAGACCCCGTGGCGTTGGCTCGTGCACCGTAAAACTTGTGAAATCCGCCCGGCCGCCGCTATTGCCAAGGGTGTTATACGCAAAGAGAGCGTAGCGGACTCCTTGAAATGTCCGGAGCTGGAAGACCATCCGGAATGAGCTGCCAAGCACCTGCCATGTCAAACCATCAACACTCCAGGAGAACGTCGCCATCTCGCTTAGGAAGTCACACTCTGCCCGCAGCTGGATGACGGGTTTTGGCAACGTGACGGATGTTTCATTGCCAGTTTCCTGATGGAACATCGTGAGCTGATGCTCGCCAGAGATGGTGCGGCGAATGCCAATCCACGCATACGGATGGTTCAGCAAACCAAGCCCTGCGACATCCCCGGGGATGAGCTTCGCCGAATCGATGGTGACGGTGACGGTGGATTTTGGCCCGATGGCGCGTTGCGTCAGGGTGTTTTTCGCATGCCAGAAGTCTGGGGATGTCTGCGGCGTGAGGCTTAGCCAGCCCCGCCTGGTTTTGAGGGACCACTTGCTGTCATCCGGATGGTGGTTCCACTGCCAGACATTCGCGAGCTTTGGCCCTTTGAAGGAATCGCTGCGGGTGTAGGGTGATGACGGCTTAGTCCGCGCGCCGGTTGTTGGCTTGACCCACGTGCGCGGGGTGCGGCCAATATTGCCGGGGAGACCGAACATCGGCCAGCCGTCCACCCACGTGATGGGGGACAGACACGTCAGCCGCCCGATGGAATTAGCATCCATCATCGAGTAGCCCCACCACTCGCCACTCTTTGTATCAACGATTCCGCCTTGGTGGATGGCGGTTGCGATGCCATCCCGGCTTGGATCCGGCGCGCTGATATCGAATTTGCCGCCCTTGTCTGAGCGGAGGCGATAGCCTTGCGTGATCCCAAAGGCTTCGCCGGTACTAATGGATGGATGGATTTCGTATGGGCCAAAAGGGGACTTTGCACGCGCACAGGGCATCCGGAAGCCGCCGGCGTACCAGGCACTGATGATGTAGTACATCCCGTTGATCTTGAGGAAGTGCGCGCCTTCGCCCATCACTGACTCCGGGCCAAACGGTGCCTGTTCGGTCCCGGGGACAATGTCATCCAGAGTGTCATTCAGCTGCGCGATGCGGATATCGCGGTACCCCCACGCGATGTAGATTTTGCCATCATCGTCGAACAAGACTGATAAATCGTGGAAACCCCGCTTCATCGTGGTTCGTTTCCAGGGACCCGTTGGCTTGTTCGCTGTGTATACAAGCGTTGGGAAACCCGTTACGTTAGCAAAGATGTAAAAGACGCCATTGTGGTGGCGGAAGCTTGGCGCCCAGATACCGCGTCCGTAAATGTCCTTGTCGTTGTCGAGGCGGAACGCTGGCCCAAGGTCGAGGCGGTCGCTTGCATACGAGAGTAGCGTCCAGTTGACAAGGTCTTTCGAATGCAGAATGGGAAGCCCCGGGCTGGTGTGCATCGTGGTCCCGGTGAGGTAGTAATCGCTGCCTACGCGGATCATGTCTGGGTCTGAAAACTCATCAAAAAAGAGCGGATTACTAAAGGTGCCATTGCCGTTGTCAGCAGTCCAGGATGTTGGTGAAAGTGGTTCCGGCATTTGGCTGGATGTCCTATCGCAGGGGCGGGATGCGGGATATTAGCCTCTGATAAGGAGTGTTGCCACATTCTGGTTGCCTTATCCGGATGATGTTGACATCCGATAACGAAAATTAACCTAATGAAGACCCACGCGGTTGACAAAAATAGAGTGTGGATATCGCAAATAATCGCTGATGTTCACTCAAAATTAATCAAATACGGGTCTGTAAACTAAAGTGTGCTTTTCACTTCATGGGTGGTAATCCGATGAATATTATCCGCACTGGTATGGTGTGGATTGAAAGGCAGTTTTTGTATGGCAAGCACACCTCGCACCAAGTCCAAGTCAACCGGACGGTTC
>CAIWTR010000422.1 GCA_903915615.1 uncultured Armatimonadota bacterium | reverse complement strand
GACCATCCAGAGCAGCTGCCAGCCGGGATGGCGAATGCAAACGCTTCAACCGAAGAGCACGCACAGCTGGTGCTCGACTATGTGGCTGGCATGACCGACCGCTACGCTGGCGACCTCTTTATCAAGCACTTCTTCCCACGCGGCTGGCGCTCGCTGTAGTAACGAAATGCCGTTGAGTGGGATTGTAATAAAAGACACCGTCCTGAGGTGGATTGGGTTCACTGAATGTTACGGATGAAGCCTGCCTGCGAGGCCTGTAAACAAAGCCTGTCGCATACGGATGAGGCATACATTTGCTCTTACGAATGCACTTTCTGCAATGCTTGCAACGCGCGGATGCAGGCCGTTTGTCCCAATTGTGGGGGGAAGCTGGTTCTTCGGCCGACCAGGGAATCATCTCCAGTGGCCGTCGCCATCCGGCAAGCCGCAAGAGTGCCGCTTCTCGTGCAGATAATGGCCATTCTCAGGAGGAGATAACGGCAGTCCCCGTCCATCCTAGCTGTGGCACAAAGCGTGTTTCCCCACGGCGGAGAGTGGTTTCGTAGATCTGTAGGCGCGCCTGTCCAGCATCGGAATATTGCGGGCCTTCGCCGACATACGATGCTTTGAGCAGCGTCAACGTTTCCTGACTTGGCATCACGGATGTCATGAGGACAACACGGACATCGGATGTTGCCGTGAGCCAAACCCACGCTGCCTGGCCACCTGGCATCGCGGTGAACTTCTGCATCATTAGCTTCTCAGGAACACGCGCAAGCTGATAGTCACGGTTGGTAAATGGCTTGATTCCATTGCTGAAGGAGCGGATATCAAACCCGTAGCCGAAGACATCCACTCCGCGGATGTGCAGCATCTTCGGCTTTGGAAGGTGCGTTGAAATGCTCCTCCACAGCCACGAAGCGCTCTCATAATCTGCGATTCTATGAAACGTCAGGAAGTTGGCATCATGTGCCCGTTTGGCTTGCAGAAAGCCATCATGGAATGCCGTCCGGGATGCGTAAACAATGTCCTTGCCATCAAATTGCCACTCGATGTATTGCCAACCGCAGTGTTCGACATCAGGGTTGTAATGAAGCACACGGATAATCTCCCATGCACGTAGGTCGCGGCTCCGCATCAGGACCGCGCAGTTCCGCATACTCCCGGCATCGGTTACCTTGTCATCTGGGAAGACCGCCGATGAAATCGTGTAATACATTCCCGACCGGTCATTCCTACGAATACAGAACTTTTTGGAACCACCCGGTAACGGTATAAACCCGGATTCTGGCTTGAAATCACACTCGAAGGTTTTGGGGTCGATGGTTACGATGGCAGCTTTTTCTTGCGTGGATGTTGTTTGTACGCGAAGGATATTCACAAGCTGCCCGGATGGACTGACCGTTAGATTTCCCTCCAGCCATGCCTTCATATCCCCATTGTTCCAGCTGGCATCGCTTCGGAGATAGTTGCTCTGTTCCCAGCTACGGGCATCCAAAAGGTCCGCACCAGATTTTGCGCGGAACACTCCGGATGTGAAATTTGTACCCCAACCCGTGCCCGGTGAGCGATGCTCAAACGCACGATAGAGATAGCCCTTATGTTCTAGTACCGGCATCGGGGCACAGTGATACTCCGGCGTATTCGTCAGCAAACCGGTTTTAGAGTTGGTGGGGGTTGTCCAAGTGAGACCACCATCATCTGAGCGACGAATCACTGCGTAGCCGTAGTGCCTGCTAGTCCCAAGTAGGTAGAGGAGTCCCCGATGGACAAAGAGATTCGACCAAAAT
>CAIWTR010000421.1 GCA_903915615.1 uncultured Armatimonadota bacterium | reverse complement strand
CTCGTGCTCGCCGAGTGGCTGCGCGCGGGAACGTACAGCCTGGTAGACACCGCGCGGCCGCTCCTTGAACGCCGAAACATCACCCTCGCCCCGCGCGGCGGCGTCCCGATGCGAAGAGAGACTACCGTTATCTAAATTCCGCCCGCCCGCCCGGCGTGTCTTCGGCTTTCAACTCTAGAAAGTTATGATGCCAATCCTACCTAGCGCCAGGTAAGCGTCACCGCAGAGCCTGCTGGAATGTTTATCTGTGCTGCACGCTTGCCATCGATGACCTGAATGCGCCGCTCTTTTTCCGAGCAGGTCACGAGCACCCGGCCGCCATCCTGGTTGAGGAAGACTGCGCTTGGGCTGCCATCGATTACGGAGGATGCGACGACATGTGCGCCCCGGCGCACAAACGCACCCACATGGCCGAAAGCGTAAAACTCTTCGTTTCGGGTGACAACGCCCGTCTTGCGGTTGTACGTCACGATGCCTCGGCAGTTGTCACAGCCACCATTTTGCGGACCCTGGTTTTCATCTAAGACAAGGTTCCATTTCAGGCTGGTCCGTGCACCGTAGCGGATTGATCCGAGAATCGGATTCGTGAGGTCCCAGCGGATGTTCCCGCCGAAGTCCGTCGCCCAGAAGCCTCCGGAGCTCTCCGTAAAGTGGATTTCCTGCTCTGGGAAGGCTTTCTGCACCTGCGCCTGAGCGGATGGCTCCCCGGCATACGCATGGAAGGCCGCCCCGGCCGTGTACTTACGGGCATCCGGGTCAGCGAGAACTCCCATCGGGAAGTCCATCATGTCCCAGTTATGGTCCCAACAGAGAATTTTCGTACGGATATTGGCCTTTTGGAGCGCCGGGCCAAGGTGCTTGCCGATAAAGCGGGCCTGATCCGATGGCTCCATCCGCATGCTTGGATAGCGGTCATCATTGTGGCGGGGCTCGTTCTGCGGCGTGATGTAGTCGATGTTGATGCCTTCCCGGCGCATCGCATCGATGTACTTCACGAAATACCCCGCATAGGTATCGTAATGCTCCTGTGCCAACCAGCCGCCATTGAGGGAGTTGTTTGTTTTCATCCAGGCGGGCGCGCTCCACGGGCTTGCGATGATGGTGATGTTTGGATTGATGCGTCGGATTGCGTGGATGACAGGAATCAGGCATTCCTGTTCCCGGTGGATGGAAAACATCCGGAGGGAGGGGTCAGGATAGTCACAGTAGGTATAGCTGCCGGCGTGGTTGAAGTCCGATGCGCCCATACAAATGCGAATCACGGAAAAGCCGGCTCCGGGTGCGGGGCTGAACAAAGCGCGCAATGTCTCTTCCCGAGCGGTGTCCGACATGCATTTCATCAGTAGGAACGCGGATGCATCTGTGAGCGCTGCGCCAACGCCTAGAAATGGCTGGAGCTTTTTGCTGACATCCACGGTGATTTCCGCGACACCACGCTGCGGGCCTCCCCACTGGATATCCGCTTTACGGGTCATCAGATTTTGGCGGTCCGGGGTTGTCAGGTACATTTCCATGCTTGCATCCTACCGGAATGTCGATGAGGCAAACTGTGCAGATTCCCCATAAACAGGATAGGGTAGCGGCAAGTCACTACCGGTGTGCATTTAGGAGCTTCAGCCATGATTTTTCCCATCACAGTTCCAGCGATTGTTGCCACGCAGCCTGCATTTCACGTGTTTGCTCAGCAAGAAGTTGTCGTCGTAAATGACATCGCGTACTACGAAGGCGCGGATGCCGATGCAAAGAAGCACAAGCTCGACATTTATACCCCCAAGGGGTTAAAGGATTTCCCCGTCGTTTTCTTCATCCATGGCGGGACGTGGAGCTCGGGTGACCGCAAGATGTACGGGAACATGGGGCAAATGTTCGCAAGCCAGGGCATCGGGGTTGTCGTGATCAGCTATCGGCTCAGCCCGGCGGTTACGCACCCGGCGCATATTGAAGATGTCGCTCGCGCATTTGCATGGACCCATGCCAATATTGCCAAGTACGGTGGGCGGGCAGATCGGATTTTTGTCGCAGGCCACTCAGCCGGCGGTCACTTGACGAGCTTGCTTGCTGCGAATCCTGAATACCTCAAGAAGCACAACCTATCTTCGAAAAACATCCGCGGCATTATCCCGATCAGCGGCGTTTACGACATCCCGGCGGGGATGTTCCCAAAGATTTTCCCTGGCACAGCGGATGCGTTGAAGCCTGCATCACCCGTCAAGAATTTAACCGCTGGCGGGCCTCCTGCATTGGTTATTTATGCTGATCAGGATTACGCGGGGCTTGACCTGCTGGCAAAGCAGTACACCGCAAAGCTGGGAGAGTTGAAGACACAGGCGACACTCGAGCTCATTAAGGACCGGACGCACATCACAATCATCACCAAAATGATGCTGAGTGCAAAGGATGCCACGAGCATGCTGGCGTTGGACTTTATTCGTAAGTACGCGAAGTAGGCTAGAGGTATCGGAATGACTGCTTTTTATATTGCCACTTTGATGACTGTCTTTGGACTGCAAACCAAAGTACCGCTCGTTCAAAAGCCAAAGCTAACCGAAATGGCTGGCTACCTAATCGTTCCGCATGACAAAGTTCCCACTGAGTACAACGCGGGCTTCTCGATGTACGTCGCGGCGTGGCCGCTGCTCGAGACCTATCCCGGGCAGGAATTCCAGAGTGGGCTGTTCGGCACGTGGATGTTCCCTCAGTCAGAAGGCAAGCGCTCCAAGGACTTCTACACCGATATCGAAGGTGGGCTTGGCTGGTGGCGTGACACGCGCTTCGCTACCGAAACCCCTAAGTTCATCATGGGTGGCGTCGCCCTCAACTTCAGTGAGTGGGCAAACGGTCCGGGTGCCGGAAAAGGGCGTGACTGGAAGAACCCAACGGGCCTCTATGGCATCGCCCAGCTGAGTCAAAATATCCTGTGGCCACCGGATGGCCTAAACCTAAAGCAAGGCACGCGCGGCGAACTTTTTGGCTACGGGTACCTGCCGCTTCCGCTGACCTCTGCCAAAACATCCACGGCAGGCAAGAATGTCCCAACCGGCAACCAGAGCTGGACGCTGTTCCTAAACACCGCCAACTTCAAGGGACCCGTTACTTTCTTTACGCCGTACTTT
>CAIWTR010000420.1 GCA_903915615.1 uncultured Armatimonadota bacterium | reverse complement strand
GATAGCCGCCAGAGTGCCATCGAGATGGGCGAGCGTCTGAGCAAGAGTGACCAAGGCCGCAAGGTCATGGATGAGCGTAATGGCGCGGGCTGGTCGGATGCGCAAATCGCACAGATTCCTAAGCTGCAGAGTGAAATGACATCCCTGCAGAAGGCACTGGACAGCAAGTTCGCCGGTGTGCTCCCAAGCCTCGCGATTGGAACCGCTGCCCCTGAGATCACGATTGCAAATGTCGCAGGTGGCAAGAGCAGCCTCGCGGCGCTCAAGGGCAAGGTTGTCGTTTTGGATATCTGGGCGACCTGGTGTGGTCCCTGCAAGGCGATGATTCCGCATGAGCGCAAGATGGTCGAAGAGCTCAAGGGCCAGCCGTTTGAGCTGATTAGCATCTCCGGGGATGAAAAGCTCGACACGCTGACAAACTTCCTGAAGACTGAGTCGATGCCTTGGACGCATTGGTGGAATGGCAACCAGGGCGGCCTCATGGATGACTGGAGCATTAAGTACTTCCCAACCATTTATGTCATCGACAAAAAGGGTGTGATCCGCTTCAAGGATGTTCGTGAGGAAGAGCTGAGCAAGGCGGTCAAGTCGCTGCTCGCGGAGTAGATTTGTAAAGTCAAAAGCCCTTCGGATGTCGGTTGACTCCGGAGGGCTTTTTCGTTTCTGGCACGCCGCGGCGGTGTCGCCGCTTCTCGAGCACCGCTGTTAGGCGCGCGGCAAACGCTCCGGAAGGGCATAGTAGTCAAAGCATGCGCCTGCACTGTGCATTGCGACGAGGATTCCATTTGGATATTGCGCTGTGCGAACCCGGTCGCTCGCATCAATGCCATCGGTCTCATCCGATTGGCCAGTGAAAACACCCAATGGAGCTGCTGGGTTGCGTTCATCATAGACAAAGTAGCGGGATGCAATGGGGATTTGGTCGGTGCAGATGACGACACGTTTCCCGCCGATGGTGACGCTTGCGATGCCTTCCTGATCACCTTGAAAAGGCTTGCCTGAGATGATGCCTGCCGGGATGCCATCTGACAATCGGATCCGATGGATACCGAAGCGTTCATCCGCTGCATAGAGCAGCTTTTGATCTCCAGAGATCGCAAGTGCCTCCATTTCCTTTGTTCCGGAAAACTCGACAATTGCCCGAACGAATGTAAGTGTTGGGCGGGCGGTCATCAAATTTAGACGCAGGTGATGAACGTAGCCTTGGCGTGGCCCTGATTTTCTCGAAACATAGATGTCAGCTTGGCCATCGCGTGTCACGATGCCAGTCACACCCATCGGGGCCGCGGCATCCCCGGATTCTCCGCGGAACAGAATGCCGTTGTCATTGGGGATGAGCTCTTTAGCTGCCGGGCTGGAGCCATTGAGGGTGAGTTCCCATATTCGGAGACGGCTGGTTAGGCGCTCCGTTGAAATGGCGATGTCGCTGCGGCCGCGGTTTGTGCGCACGCCATGGAGCACATGGATGTTGTTTGGACGATCAATCTTGTCGATGGTCAGGCGTAGGGAACCGGTGTCATCGAGGATTGCGATTGATCCACCTTCGGCTGCGGATGCTTTGTTGGTTCCGAGAACAAAAAAACGCCCACCACCTGTGTTGGGAATCCAGATTGCTGGGTCATCTGCATCAGAACCGATGCGTTCCGTGCGTTGAATGTGTGTGAGTGGGATGCTAAACATTTTGAAAAGTCGCCCTCCGGCGAGGCCGGAGGGCGTTATGTCAACTACTTACACGGGCCCATGTTCGGGTCATCGGCTACATTGCGGACATTGTCAGTGTCCGGAGCTGTCCATGGTCCACAGTCAGTTGCGGAATCGCGTGCTCCCGGAGGGTTGCGCCAGAAGCGACGTGTACCGCTGCTGGAGGAAAGCGTTCCATCCCATGCGGCCTTGCGGAAACCTGCGTGGCCATCGAGGTAGGTTACGTTCATACCACCAGCATGGCGAGCCTGAATGCCGACCCAGTTGTTGAGAGCAAAGGTTCCAGGTCCACGGGAGAGCTCATCGCCTTCCATTTCGGACTTGTTTGCTTCGAGGAAGAGGAAGTTTTCCGCAGGTGCCTGCCACGCGGCGAGGTTTGGCCCTTCGATACCAGGGAATTCCTCATCGCAGAGGTGTTCGTTGATCGCGTAGCTGTTGTACCAGGCGTAGTTTCCGGCTGCATCTGGGACCAAGCCCCACGACTGCTGTAGGAAGGCAGGTGTGAACTGATAGGCCGCGTAGTCATCCGATGCCATGTACTGCAGCGTTGTTCCACTAGGGCAGTTGAACACGCTTTGACCCTTTTGTTGAATGTTGCCGACCTTTTGGCCGATGTATGGCCGGAAGTGGAACATCCAGAAGTCCTTGCCCCAGTCACCATCCCCGGCAAATGAACCATCAGGACGGGTTGTGTTGGCATCCGATGGCATCCGCTCATCGTAGTCCTGAACGTACATCATCGTTGCTGTTCCAAGCTGCTTCATGTTTGAAAGGCAGCTGGTCTGGCGTGCTTTCTCGCGTGCTTGTGCGAAGACTGGGAACAGGATTGCAGCAAGGATTGCGATGATTGCGATGACGACGAGAAGTTCGATTAAGGTAAACGCATTACGGCTAGCTTGTTTCATGAAAGCAACCTCCAGCATGGATGTTGTCATGTTGATTGTCTAGCGTTGTTAAGAATGTGTGAACGGAGCATAGAATTGGATTAACATTAGTTAACTTCGTGTTTGAATCAAATGAGCAGCTGTTTCCGTGCTGAATAGCAGATTTAGAGAGCGTACCGATGATTGGTTTTCTAC
Source organism: uncultured Armatimonadota bacterium (assembly GCA_903915615.1). GTDB lineage: Bacteria > Armatimonadota > Armatimonadia > Armatimonadales > Armatimonadaceae > CAIRTT01. The sequence continues at coordinate 967 of CAIWTR010000420.1, read as the reverse complement.
GTGAACGTTGGTGCGCATGGCGGACAAAATGAAAGGTCTTTCGGTGTCACGTCGCGTGTTAGAAGGGCTTATCTGTACAAAATGCAACTGCCGCACGCACATCACTCTTCTGGCGACTCTCTCGCTTGGAGATGAGATTAAAAGAAAAACCCTCCCACTGCTTTGCGCGCAATGGGAGCGCTTCTCTGTACCGAAAGGCCAGAACGTGTTTCTAGGTTACACAGCATCAACAAGAGAAAATATGAAAAATCCCTCCCACTGCTTTGCGTGCAATGGGAGGGCTCCTCTGTACCGTAAGGCCTTGCCTCTACTGCGGGTTTTCAGTGCCCGGAGCAACCGCCACACGCGCATCACTCTTCAGACTACTCCATCTATCGGAGATGAAAATAAAAGAAAAACCCTCCCACTGCTTTGCGTGCAATGGAAGGGCTCCTCTGTACCGTAAGGCCTTGCCTCTACTGCGGGTTTTCTGTTCTCGGAGCAACCGCCGCACGCGCATCACTCTTCAGACTACTCCATCTATCGGAGATGAAAATAAAAGAAAAACCCTCCCAATGCTTTGTGTGCAATGGAAGGGCTCCTCTGTACCGTAAGGCCTTGCCTCTACTGCGGGTTTTCAGTGCCCGGAGCAACCGCTGCACGCGCATCACTCTCATCATCATAAACCGGCAAAAATGGTGCGAGCTCGCCGAAATTAATCATCCCGGCGATGTTCGGGTCGACCGAGTGCAGGCTAAGCGCAACACCAAGCGCTTTACAGTCCTTGGCCATCATAATCATGTCGCGAATACCTGCGGAGCTGACATAAATCAACTCCTTGAGGTCGACGACGAGACCCTTAATCTTGCCCGAAACGATGGACTTGTACTGTTGCTTGAACGCATCGGTGGTGTCGTTATTCCACGTTCCAGCAACTTTGAGGGAGAGGACTTCCTGCTCATCGATGGCGCCATCAAGGGAAAGATTC
>CAIWTR010000419.1 GCA_903915615.1 uncultured Armatimonadota bacterium | reverse complement strand
CGACTGCCATCCCCCAAATGAGGGCGACCATGTGAAAGCGAAGCATTGCTGCAATTGCAGCGAGGGTGTCGCCGTATGGATTGTTTACTGTGGCATCCAAGGTGGGTGCCTGAGGTTGCCAAATCAGGCCTGCTGGTGCCGTAGTGTCCATTACTCTGCTCATCCCGACCTCTTCATTAAACTGGTATGCCATCGTTGCCTCCATCACTGTTCCTTGCTCACAGATGCAGGAGAGATTTCCCGCATCGCTACAACAAAGTTGTTATTACCTACCTCCCGAGACGCCATTGTCCCGGGAGGCTGGCTCCTTCGGCTGAGCTCTATCAGGTTGCAATCCCGGGTCATGTGTCCACTGCAGGACTATCCCGCTGTGGCTGACTCCCAAGTACTGATATTTCCATCGCCGATGAACCGCGCTGAGGAAGGGAAACATTTCCAAGGTCAACTTGGCTGCCCGAAGTGTGTACTGGTATTTGCTGAGTTTTATGCAGCAGACTGGCGACATTGCCAACCGATAACCAATGGTATGTTTGAGTACCGAACCACACTGTCCGGATGCCACATCCGAGCTGTCTCCACCGCCTTCACACAGGGACCTTATCGTCGATGAGCGACCCGCTTATCGGCCGTTTGGGAGATTGATATCGGCGAAACAGTGAATGCGTGCACATTTGTGCACAGGGAAAAGTCTTCATAGTCTTTCCGTATCGCGTTGAAAAAACGGTTTTCTAGGATTTATCAGCATGGAAACAGTACGGAACCACGTGTGCATGAACGATTTAGGTGGTGATTTCCGGAATTGCGTGATGTTGCATGTGCAACTTGTTTCCGGTACCAATGCTGGGTTCAGCGGCACGCTACGGGCGAGCTCCTCTGGCTTTCCGTAGCGCGTTGGTGTGGCGTTGCTCTTAAGATGCTTATATCGCTTCATTGGATGTGCTGTGTATGGATGGGCTCTCTAAGGTCAAATTTGTGTAAGTTGCATCAGCAAGGATGCCGTAAGGGTGTCCGGATAAGGCATCCAAGGAGGCGGTTTCGATAGAATGCACCAATGTCTGCTTACAATGTCGCCCTCGTCGGCGCAACCGGCGCAGTAGGCGCCGAATTCCTTCAGCTTCTTGAAACCCGAGACTTCCCCCTTGGTCAGTTACGCCTCCTGGCATCCAGCCGCAGCGCCGGCACAACCATCCGCTTCAAAGACCAAGACATCGTCGTAGAAGAGCTCACCGAATCCAGCTTTAAAGACATCGATATTGCCTTTTTCAGCGCCGGAGGCTCGCGATCCAAGCAATATGCCGCCGCCGCCATCGCCGCTGGCGCCGTCGTCGTTGATAACTCATCCGCCTTCCGGATGGACCCATCCGTGCCGCTCGTCGTCCCAGAAGTCAACCCGGATGCCCTCACCGGCCACAATGGCATCATCGCCAATCCGAACTGTTCGACCATCCTGCTTGTGATGGTCCTCGCTCCTCTCCTAAAGCTTGCCCCCATCCGCCGCGTGGTCGTCAGCACCTACCAGGCAGCATCCGGTGCCGGCGCCGCCGCGATGCGTGAGCTCGAGACACAAACCGCTGCAATCCTTGCCGGGAATGCTCCAGAACCTGAAATCTTCCCGCACCCGATTGCCTTTAACCTCTTCAGCCACAACACCGCCATCGATGAAACCGGCTATAACGAAGAAGAGCTGAAAATGGTCAAGGAGACGCGGAAAATCCTCTCCGATGACTCCCTTGCCGTGACCGCGACCTGTATTCGCGTGCCGATTCCGCGCGCGCACTCTGAGAGCGTCAACATCGAGTTTGTGGGCGAGCGGCCATCGGTGGCTGCGATTCAAAGTGCGCTCGCCGCATTCCCGGGTGTGGTCGTTGTGGATGACCGCGAGGCAAATGTGTTTCCAATGCCTCTTTATGCGAGTGGTCGGGATGAAGTCTTTGTTGGCCGGATTCGAGAAGACATTTCGTGCCCAAATGCGATTGATTTGTTCCTCTCCGGGGACCAGATTCTAAAAGGTGCTGCACTTAATGGCTATCAGATAGCGGAGTGCCTGATTGAGCGGGGATTGCTGGGAGGCAAGAAATGAGTGCGACACTGCGCGGTGCGAATGCCCGCTTTGGAAACCTGTTGACGGCGATGGCGACGCCACTCCACCCGGATGGCTCCATCGACTTTGCCGGCGCCCAAACCCTTGCTAAATGGCTGATGGCTGAAGGCAACGATGCCCTTGTCATCAACGGAACCACGGGCGAGTCTCCGACAACATCGGATGACGAGAAGCTCGACCTCCTCGATGCCATTATCGAAGCGATTGGTGCCGATAAAGTGGTCGCTGGCGCGGGTGGAAACGACACACGTCATATCGCAAAGCTTGCCGCGGCGAGTGCTGCCAAAGGCGTCGCGGGTATCCTCAGCGTCGCTCCGTATTACAATAAGCCCTGCCAGGAAGGCATTTATCGCCACTTCCGCGCTATCGCCGATGCGGCAGCCATCCCCGTTCTCCTCTACAACGTGCCCGGACGGACGATTGCGAACATCGATGCCGCTACCACCGAACGCATTGCCTTGGATCAGGAAAATGTCATCGGGACCAAAGAGGCATCCGGGAACATGATGCAAGTCGCTGACATCGTTTCGCGGACGCCGGACACCTTTGATGTCTACTCAGGTGACGACGGTACGCTGCTCCCGCACCTGTCGGTCGGAGGCTGTGGCATCATTTCGGTGATTTCGCATGTCGCCACGCCGCAGATGAAGGATGTTTGTACGAAGTGGTTTGCGGGGGATGCCGCGGGTGCGCGGGAAGCATTCTTGCCGACGCTTGGCATCACGCGGATGATTTTTGCCCAGCCAAGCCCGGCGCCAACCAAGGCGGCTTTGAGTTTGCTTGGAAAGCCTGCGGGTCCTGTTCGGTTGCCACTCGTTGACCTAAACCAGTCCCAGCTTGAGGCGCTTGCGGCGTTTATGACAGAGCGGGGATTGATTTAGGGGGGCGGAAACTCCAAAACAACGATAAACCCCTGCTCCGAGTTACGGCCGATGGGTTTTCTCTTTCATTGTCAGGACAGCGTCAGCCTTCGTCCCGTTTGTTCAAGAACATCGTAGATGCGCAGTGTTGGCACGCCAAAGCCGTGTGCGACATCGGGAATCTTGACCATTGCGCTTTCAGGTTGTGACTTCTCAAATGTGACAATCGTGTGATTCCCAGACAACGCTTCCGCAATGAGCCATGGGTCAGCACCACTCAGAAACCTGTTTTTGTGCGCCTGTTTGTAAGTCTCGCGATTGCTTACCCAGTTCACTACAGCGGCATAGCTATTTACGGATGCATCCGATGTTTTGATAAACATCCCCTTTGGTGCAAAGGATGTTATCCACTTCGCCAAGTCATCTTGGAGATGAAGTAGCTCTTGGCGCACGTGTTCGGTGCTGAATATTTGGCCACGATGATAGCCATCAATAATCCAATCCCAATATCCGGGGCAAAACGAAAACCGATAGAAGTCATTTTTGGCCTGAATAAAAGTATTCGAATCCAAGAGATACGTCACTTGGATTCACCCGCCACTAAGGTTTCAAGACCAACAAAGGTTGAATGTTTCTGGATTCCGAGGAGTCCGTATGCATCCCTCATCAGTGTGGAGCCAGAACGGGCACTGTGAATAACCGCTTCCAGAAACGGCTGTCCCACTCTGGAGCGCATCATGTAGTAGTAGTTCCCACCGCCAGTCTTTAAGGTTGCTTCCGAAAACGATGTAGCTTCATTGAGACCCGTTGTCAGCTCAGCTTGCGTAATGAATCCGGTATCAAAAGCACGGATCAGGACGACTGAGTGACTTACACCAAATGTGGTAGCTGCCCGCATCACATTGCTATCGATTGATTCGCTCTGCATCCAGACATCTACAAATGTCTCCCTAGGCACAAGGAGCTCAGTAGCGACTTGGTTGCAAAAACGTTCAGTTGTTTGAGCAGACATCAGATCGATGTCATCCAAGGCGCTCTGACGAAGCCAGATATGCACCAGCTCATGTGCGAGTGTGAAAATCTGAGCTGCTGGATGATCTGTGCTGTTGACAAATATGAGGGGAGCGACGGAGTCGTAGAGTGCAAATCCACGAAACTCGGTGTGGTCGAGCTTGCGATATGTGTTGCTGTCAACGATTCCATTTCGCATGACGAGAATGCCCAGCTTCTCGACAGCGGATGTCAATGCGGCAAGGACCTGCCCACGATTCTGCTTCTGGCGATCGGGTTTAGGCAACCACTGAATAGCATCCCT
>CAIWTR010000418.1 GCA_903915615.1 uncultured Armatimonadota bacterium | reverse complement strand
ATCCTGGATCACAAGCCGAAACAATCCCCTGACGGCACGCGTCCTCGTGAATCGCTTCTGGCGTCTGTTCTTTGGGACTGGAATCTCAGCATCGGTTGAAGACTTTGGCGCGCAAGGTGAAGCGCCAACAAATCCGGCCCTACTTGACTGGCTGGCATCATCATTGATGGACAATGGCTGGAATATGCGAAGTGTGATGCGGGAGATTGTCCTAAGCGATGCGTACAAACGGTCATCGAAACCTCTGCCGGTCCACCTCGTGAAGGACCCACAAAACCGCTATTTCGCAAGGCAAAGTCCCCGCCGTCTGGATGCCGAATTCATTCGTGATAATGCGCTTGCCATCGCTGGCATCTTGGATAGTCACGTAGGTGGGCCTCCCGTAAAGCCATTTCAACCCATCGGGTACTACGCAAACCTGCAGTTCCCAGACCGTGACTACACGGTAAGCACCCGGGGCGACCAGTATCGCCGTGGTCTCTACACACACTGGCAGCGGACATTTTTGCACCCAGGCCTCGCGGCATTCGATGCCCCAAGCCGCGAAGAAGCCTGCCCTGTCCGGAATGAAGCAAATACCCCGCAGCAGGCGCTAACGCTGCTAAACGACCCAGTCTACGTGGAGGCTGCACGGGGACTAGCAAACCTGATGTACGCATCCATAACGCCGGGCACAGGCTCCGATAATGCCCGTCTCGACTGGCTAATGCAGCGCGTCCGTGGCGCTTCGCCATCCGGCACCGAAAGAAACCAGCTCAAGACGATCCTTGCAGAATCACGAAAGTCCTACACCATCAATCAAATCCCTCGGCGGGACATGCTGCGTACCGGCAGCCTCCCAAGCCGTCTGGATGTCGACCCAATAGAGCTGGCCGCATACACCAATGTCTGCCGCGTCCTCCTGAACCTCCACGAAACGATTACGAGGTATTGATGATGGATATAAACATCCACACAGCCACCGCACGCCGGGCATTTCTGCAACGCTCCGCATTCAGCATCGGGAGCATCGCCTTCGGTCAGCTCCTCGCCGATGCGGCTCCCCCATCCCCCATTCGGGCCGGGATGCCTGGTGCGCTGCCAGTGCTGCATAAACCACAGCGCATCAAACGCATCATTCATCTCTGCATGGCGGGCGGCCCAAGCCAACTCGAGACATTTGACTGGAAGCCGGAGCTAAAAAAGCTCCACGGGCAGCCCTTTCCAAGTTCATTCACCAATGGGCAGCAGCTAGCACAGCTGCAAAACACACCCCTCCTCGCACGTGGACCATTTACTGAGTTCACTCGGCATGGTAAGAGTGGCATCGAAATTTCCAGCCTCCTCCCAAACATCGCGCGGCATGCCGACAAGCTCGCTGTCATCCGCTCGATGGTCACAGAGCAGATCAACCACGATCCTGCACATGCATTCTTCAACTCAGGTTCCATCCTCAAGGGGCGCCCAAGTATGGGATCCTGGCTGCTGTATGGCCTCGGAAGTGAATCGCAAGACCTCCCTGGATTTGTGGTTCTTGCCTCGCAAGGCTCATCGGATGGCGTCCAGCCCGTCTCCGCGCGCCAGTGGTCAGCAGGCTTTCTCCCGACCCGCTACCAAGGCGTTCCGTTTCAGGCGAAGGGAGATGCCGTTCACTACGTAGCAAGTCCCGGTGGCAATCCGCGTAACCTCGAGGAAAAGCTGGTTCAGTCCATCAATGCGATCAACCGCGAGCGAGCCGTACAGACGTTGGATCCCGAGGCAGCGACACGCATCGCGCAGTACGAAATGGCCTTTCGGATGCAGCTCTCTGTCCCGGAGCTGACCGACATGAAAGATGAAAGCCCGGAAACCCTTCAGCGCTACGGTGTTAAGCGTGCCGGTGATGGCACATTCGCCAGCAACTGCCTCCTCGCGCGGCGTCTGCTTGAGCGCGGTGTCCGCTGTGTTCAGGTATACCACCGGGCATGGGATCATCACCGGAACATGGAAGTCGCGATGCCGATTGCAGCCCGCGAGACAGATGCGGCTTGCGCGGCACTGCTTGATGACCTTGAACAGCGCGGGATGTTGGACTCGACGCTGGTCGTCTGGGGCGGCGAATTTGGCCGGACACCGATGGGTCAGGGTACAGGCCGCGATCACCATATCAATGCCTTTAGTATTTGGATGGCTGGTGGCGGTATCAAAGGCGGAACCGTCTACGGTGCCACGGATGAGCTTGGATACCGCTCGGTCCAGGATGTCGTTACTGTCCACGACTTACACGCTACGGTGTTGCACTTGTTTGGTATTGACCATGAGCGCTTCAGTGTCAAGTTCCAAGGCTTGGATGCACGTTTGACGGGAGTTGAGCCGGCTAAGGTTGTGCGCGGGGTTCTCGCTTAGCTTTGATAGTAGGAGCGCGTTAGCGTAAACGAATCCAACGGCGGGCTTTCATCTCGAAGCGGGGAAGGCTGCCGGCAGCCACGACTTGCACAGGAACCCGAAGGGCTAGCGTCGCACGCAGTGCATCCTCGATAATCCTCCGCTCGGATTCTGTGTCGGTTACGGCTGTGTCGAACTCTACATCGATGAAGATGTCCGCCATGGCTTTTGTGGCATCCACAGTGGTCCGGAACTCAACGACATTTGGAAAGCGCCGGATGACGGCTTCGATACTCGATGGCCATATATTGATGCCACGGATCACAACCATGTCATCTGTACGCCCGATGATGCCGCCAACGAGTGCTAGTTCATCTGTGCCGCAGGTACACGTGGTCTGAGGTCCAGCACAAACGAGGTCACCGGTGCGATACCGCAGAAGAGGTGACCCGTACCGACCAAGATTCGTCAGGACCAGCTCTCCCTGCACTCCCGGCAATACTGGCTGGAGCGTGTCTGGATCGATAATTTCAGCGATGTAGTGTTCTTCGATGACGTGGAGGATTGCATCGTTTTTAGGGCACTGATACGTAACAGGACCGATTTCAGTCATCCCGTGGTGATCCCAAACCTTTGCGCCTGCCCAGTAGCCTTCGATGGT